>CAYWBS010000081.1:0-9545 GCA_964456215.1 uncultured Hyphomicrobiaceae bacterium | reverse complement strand
TTCCGCTTAACGAGCACGCGTTCATGATTGATCTGATGGAGTCTCTCGGGTTCCCTGTTGTACTCGTTTGCCGGAGCGGTCTTGGCACCATCAATCATACGTTGTTGTCGCTTGCGGCACTCAGAGCGCGTAATATTCCGCTGGCGGGTATCGTGATGAACGGTCCGATCAATTCCCATAATCGCATTGCAATTGAGAAATTCGGCGCCGTCGAAGTGCTCGCGGAAATTCCTCCGCTCGACCCCTTGAACCGTCAATCGCTGCTAGCCATTCAGCCGCGGCGCGAACTCGGGCCATTCTTCAAATGACCAAGGGAAAAATTATCGATATCGGCAACCTTGTTGAGCGCGACCGCCGTCATATTTGGCACCCTTTCACGCAGCACAGAATGGAGCCCGATCCAATTCCCATTCTTCGGGCAAGGAACGCATCGCTCTTCGACGCGGAAGGGCGCGAAATTCTCGATATGATTTCTTCCTGGTGGACATCGATCCACGGCCATTCTCATGACCAGTTGAATGAGGCGCTGGCGGAGCAATCGCGCCGTCTGCCGCACATCATGTTCGCAGGCTTTACGCATTCTCCCGCGGTAGAGCTCGCCGAAAGGCTTGTGGACGTCCTTCCTGCCGGGCTCACGAAAGTGTTTTACTCCGACAACGGCTCCACCGCGGTCGAGGCCGCCCTCAAAATCGCATACCAATTCTGGCGGAACGAGGGGGAGACGGACCGCGATATTTTTCTTGGCTTTGACGGCGGCTACCATGGCGATACGTTTGGCGCCATGTCCGTCGGCCGGGCGAGCGGCTTCTTCAATCTATTTGAGGATTTGATGTGCGCCGTGAAAATCGTGCCTTTTGCCGAAACGTGGGAAGGCGATGACGATGCCGGGAAGCGTGAAGGGGCCGCCTTGGAGGCGTTGGCCTCGGCGGTGAAGGAGGCGCGCGGCCGGATCGCGGCGCTCATCGTTGAGCCGATGATGCAGGGCGCCGGCGGTTTTCGCTTCTGCCGGCCGGATTTTCTCCGCGCTCTTTGCGATATGGCGCGAGAGGATAATATCCTGGTCATTTTTGATGAAGTCGCGACAGGTTTCGGACGCACCGGCAAAATGTTCGCCTGTGAGCATGCCGGCGTCACGCCGGATATCATTTGCCTCGCAAAGGGCTTGGCGGGTGGTTATCTGCCTCTCGCGGCCACGGTTGCCCATGAGCGGATCTATGCGGCGTTTTTAGACGAGAGTTTCGAGAAGGCCCTTGCCCATGGGCATACATTTACCGCCAACCCGCTGGCATGCGCCGTGGCGCTCCGCTCGCTCGCCTTGTTCGAAGAGGAAAACACTTTCGAGCGGATCGTGGCAATCGAGCGGCAGCATCGCTCCATGCTGCCCGATCTCGCGGTTCACGGTGAGGTCAGCCGCGCCCGGCTGCTCGGAACCGTTCTGGCATTCAATCTGGCTGATCGGGCCGGGACCTACAAATCCGAAGCAAGCCTCTTCCTCAAGGATTGGTACCTGGCGCACGGACTGAATATTCGTCCGCTTGGTCCTGTCATTTATCTCATGCCGCCTTACTGCATAACGCCAGCGGAATTGGAACGGGCCTATGAGTGCCTGTTTCAGGGGCTTGATGCGCTCAAGTCGGCCAGCTGAGAATATCCACTAGAACTTTGACGCCAGTCTCGAAACACGGCGATGAGATTCCGCAGGTTGTCGTCGGTATGCGCTGCGGTGAAGGTGATCCGCAATCGCGCCGTATCTCTCGGCACTGTCGGTGGACGGATTGGCGTCGACCAAAACCCGGCTTCACGGAGGTGGGCGCTCAAGGCAACGGCCGAGTCCGCAGGTCCGAGAATTACCGGAACGATTTGGGTCGTCGAATTGCCGACATCCAGGCCGAAAAACCTGATCTGCGTGCGGAAGGTTTCGGCGTGCCGCGCCACCAGAGCCCGCTCGCCATCGAGGCCGGGGACAAGATCAAGAGCGGCATCAATAGCGCCTAGAACGGAGGGCGATAAAGCCGTCGAGTAAATGAGTCCGCCACAACGATTGACCAAGAAATCCCGGACGGCATTGGAGCAAGCGACATAGGCGCCAAAGCCGCCAAGAGCCTTGGAAAACGTGCCCATGATGATATCGGCGTCGCCGGCGAGACCACATCCTTTCTCTCCGAGGACACCGGTGGCGTGAGCGTCGTCGCAAATGACCGTGCACTCATAGTCTGCCGCCAGAGTCATGATCTCGCCGATCGGGGCGTGATCGCCGTCCATACTGAAGAGCGTTTCGAAGTGGTATCGGCCGGGCGCAATCTTGCACACATCCACTTGTACACGGACACCGGGAAATGGCCGATTATAGCGCTTTGGATGTTTTCTCCGTTTTAGTCAAGGAGGCAACTCGCCGAGACCGTTGCGGATCAAAACTTTTTGGATTGTTGGCGGCAATATTGAAATCTCATGTGACCGCAGCAGATCATTCCTAAGCCGTTTCGACACGAGGCGGCGATTATTGCTCAATCCCAGAATTAACGCCCGAACCTCGGAGCTAACCTGCCTTTTTGGTGCTGGGGAAGACCGACAGCTTTGATCCGCCGACCCCGAAATTCCACTCTCTTTGTTACGCTGCAACCACTTATGAAGCCTAGAGCGGCATATGCCACATCGCCTCCAGACGATTCCATCATTCCCAGTGGCTTCGAATAACTTGACCTACCCTAGTCGTCCACGCTGCATTTCGTCCATTCTTGAAGGCTAACAGTTGAATCCATCGATGCCAACTCTGCAGTCGAGCTACACTGCATCAGAAACACTCGAGATTATCTGCGTCGTCGAAAGATTGTCATTGCCGGTTCGGCGAACGCTGGCGCTGCCAATGCTTTGGAGGCAAGCCCTCAGTGCCATATCAAAATCGGTAAATTCTGCAATTGGGCACTCTGGCAGTCGTAAAGCTCGCCCGTGGCGTCCAACCTTGCGAACTGCACGTTGGTATTGTCAACGTCAGCCGGCAGCCGCCAATCCCGCCAGCATTTTCAGTCCGCCATTTTGTTTTGCGAAAGCGCGTTGAGAAAGCCCTTTTGCCAGTGATGCGCATCATGCCGTCGAATGCGTTGCAGAAGCGCCCGCTGACGTTCGATACGTTCTTCTTTCGGCAGGTGCAGCGCGCGATTGAGGGTTTCCGCCATGGCATCGATGTCAAAGGGATTGACGATCATGGCCTCCTGGAGCTCTTCCGCCGCGCCGGCAAACTTCGACAGCACCAGCACGCCAGGATCTTCGTCATCCTGTGCAGCGACGTACTCTTTCGCCACCAGGTTCATGCCGTCGCGAAGTGGGGTGACAAAACCGATCTCGCTGGAGCGGAAGAGCGCTGCAAGAATATTTCGTGGGATCGTCCGGTGGATGTACCTGACAGGCGTCCAGTCGATGTCGGCAAATTCACCATTTATCGAGCCGGAAAGCTTTTCGAGCTCGTCTCTCATTTGAGTATAAGCTTCTACTTGTTCACGCGTTGGTGCTGCAATCTGCATCATAGTGACGGTCTTGTGCAGTGCGGGATATTCGCGCAGCAGCCGACGGAAGGCAACGAGCCGGTCCGGAAGGCCCTTGGTGTAATCGAGCCGGTCGACGCCGAGTATCAGCGAATGAGATTTGGTTTGTGCCCGGAGAGAATCTACCCGTGTATCGGTTTGGTGAGATTTTGCAATTGATCGAAATGTTTCGACATCTATGCCTATGGGGAAACGTCCGGTGCGTGGCACCCGCAACTCGGCTGGACCAGCGTTGGTACCAGGATTGCGTTTCCGATGGGCGGCAATTACGTTTTTGTAGTTTTCCAGGTCCGTCGTCGTCTGAAAGCCGACCAGATCGTAGGAGCCGAAGGCATCCAACAGCTCGATATAGCCAGGAGCGGCGGTGATAACTTCAGGTGATGGAAACGGAATGTGAAGAAAGAAGCCGATCCTTTGTTGATGGCCCAGCTTCCTCAGTTCCGATGCCAGCGGGATCAAATGATAATCATGGACCCAGATCACGTCGTCTTGCTCGAGCATGGCTGACAACTTAGCGGCGAGTTTGGCATTCACCTGAAAATAAGTTGACAGAAATGCCGGTTCAAATCGTACCAGATCCAACCTGTAGTGGAAGACCGGCCATAAAACACAATTGCAATAGCCGAGATAGTATTCGTCATAATCCCTCTGGATAAAAGGATACCTGACAGTCGTTAGATTCCCGACCGTCATGATATTGGGCCGGGTATCCAGCCCCGCCGGATCAACCGTCCCGTCCCAACCAAACCAGATGCCGCCGATAGACTTCAGCGCATCCGCAAGAGCAACCGACAGTCCGCCCCATTGCGATGCGCGGGAGAGATCCGCTACACGGTTTGAAAGCATGATCAGTCGACCCATAAGAGCTCCTTCCGTGCAGCTGTAACTCTTCCGGATGATCGACCGAAAGCCTGGCGCGGCTGTCGACGACCTTCTGGCTCACCAAGCCCGCACGAAACGCCGGTCACGAGGTCTATCCGATTAGCCTGCAGGGATCATTTGCGGCAGACGTAAAGCGCCCATCCAAGTTCGCCGTCCTCAACCGCGGCGATCATGTATCGGTAGGCCTCCACCATCGCCGATAGGTCGTCTTGCCCGTTTGTTTTCGCCACCGCGGCAGCCAATTCCCCAAGCTTGCGGTAGCTTGTCGCCAAGTGGGCGGAGATATCCTCCGCATGGATAACGTCAAAACCTTGGGCAACAAGAGCTTTCTTGTATCCTTCAAAGTTGAAGGGGGTGTCGAACAAGAGCCTATCATAAACGTATTTTTGGGCCTGGGCGCTTACTCCCGGCTTGGGTTTTGTGAGGTCGTCGAAGACGAAGATACCACCTTTCCCGAGGACGCGATTCACTTCCGCCAACACCTTTGGCTTGTCGGGCACATGATAGATTGTCGCCTGGCTCCAAACATGCGTGAACGATTCATTCTCGAAAGGAAGATTAGCAGCGGACGCTTTCTCAAAGGCTAGCCTGGATTTGACATCGCTGGCCAGCTTCGAGGCGGTTTCGGCGGCATTCTGAATGCGTACACCGCTTAGGTCCACACCCGTAACGTGGCACGAACACTTCTCGGCGAGCCACATGGATGTATTGCCGTTGCCGCATCCGAGATCGAGCACGTTCGAGTCTTCGACGATGCCGCTTCGCTTAAGCATGACATCGTTCAGCCGACTGGAGGCCGCCAGAAAATCATCTTCGGTCGTCTCGTCGAAATAACCCCAGTGCAGGCTGCCCTTGCTATCCCAGAATGACCTGTAGGTGGCATCCTCTTTGTCGTAGTAGCGCTCTGTATCTGTTTCCGTGTACTTCATGATAATCATGCCACCCCGAAAACAAATCCCCGTTCCCGTTCCTCCAGATGATGCGCTGCGGAGAGGTCTTCCGAGAATTGATTGTCGCGGTCCACCAGGATCATCTTGGGAACAATTGGTTTGTTTGTCATCTGATAGGCCAGGATAATGAGGCAGTCACCCTTCATGCAGAGACGGGCTCCGGCTCCCTGCACAGAAACTTCACCGCGCCCTTCGACTCCCGGCAGAACATAGGTCTCCCATCGGTTCCCGTTCGTGATATTGCACAACACGACTTGCTCGTACTCCCAGAGGTCAACTCGCTCCATCAGCGCGCGGTCGATGACGACACTGCCGATGTAATCCGGATTACTTTCGGTCACCCATGCGCGGTGAATTTTCGACTTGAGAACAGAACGCATTTTTCCTCCTGTTATGCGTGGTGAACTTCCGAGAATAGGCTGGCTGGCCCAAAGCAGTTTCCCCTGCTCCACGTATGGTTCGGGCTGTCCGTTCCAGTGATCTGCTATACTTAGTTTTTGTTTTTGCCTTCAGGGCTCTACCGCCCCACTTATGACACGCACTAGTGTTGGTGCGGTAGATCGGTAAAGTTGTTCATCGGCCTACAACAAGACAACTCTGTCCGGGCAGCCACTTCCCCGTCCGCAATCGAGGCCGTAGTGTAACGATACTCGTTGGGTTGTCAAATTCGGTACGCAGCCGAAACGATATTGATCGTCATAACAAATGCTTAAAGTCGCGTTTGGAATTCCGGAGCGATTCGTTGGCAGGCTTTGATTGCCTGAGTGGGTCTTGACGGTATCGGGAATGAGGACATATGATTTTACAAATGTGCGCGGGGGCACCGCATCCGGCTCACAGCGCGGCTCTGAACGGCGGGTCTTTTTCTTCACGCAGGCTTACTTGCCGATAGATTTTCGTACGCCATTTTTTTGCAAGCAAGCTATGCGTCCGTCCCCCACAAACGTTAGGAGGCCTTGGTGCCAAAAGCCTACGATATTGTGATCTCCAGTCCTTTTTCGAACTATGACTTTTTTGCTCACCGCATGATGGAGCTCTGCGGACAGATGAACCTCACCTTCTTTATGGTGGACGATGTCTGGGTAAACGATTTTCTCAAAAAGCTTAAAGCTGGCGAGATTAACGTGCGCGTGCTCCTGGACCTGACCGCCAATCAGCCCCTCGAGGAGGATGTTTATACCCAGCTCGCGAAAGAGGTGAAGCGACGAGGCGGACGCGTGCTGGATGACCCGGACAGGACCGCCATCGTGGCCCATAAAGGCAACTTCCACCAAACCCTGTTAGAGGTGGGCGTGCCGGTCCCGGAAACGGTGACTTTGCGCCGCGACGAGGCGGCCGGTTTCAAGATCACCGACGAGATCAAAGAACGGATCGGAGTCCCGTTCGTGGTCAAGCCGGCATGGGGCGACTCAGGAATTGGCGTTGTCGTAAACGCGACCTCCGAAGACGATCTGCGCCGGTCATTGGAAGAAGCCCCTGCGTCTGATGCCTTCCTGCTCCAGCAAATGGTGACACCGGTTCAGCTCGGCAATCACTTCGGCTGGTTCCGCCTGTATTACATCTGCGGCCGGGTCATACCATGCTGGTGGGACCCGAATAGTCACGAATATCACTTGGTTACCCCCAGACAGCAGCAGCGCCACAAATTGGCTCCGCTTACGCGGATCATGAAAAAAATCGCCCGGGCCTCGAAGATGACCAAATTCAGCTCGGAAATCTGTTTGCAGGAAGACGGGAAGTTCTTCACCGTAGACTATGTGAATGCCGACCCGGACATGAACCCCAGGTCTTTCTACCCGAACGGCGTGCCTGATGAGGTGGTCCGGCACATCGTATGGCTTCTCTTCAACGAGGGGCTGCGGCTCGTCAAGAAGGGACAGGGGTTCTTCGATGAAGACTTGTTTGAGGCCGAAGGAGGTTGGCTCGAACAACGGCGGTTAGAGCAGCAGGCGATATCGAAATGACCGGAAGCCGAGGCCATAGGATGACGCAGCGAGAGAAAAATATCGTCCAGTGGGTATATTCATCTAGGAACGAACGGGAACTTGCCGAACGGTACGACGAATGGGCGAAGACTTACGAAGAGGATCTGGACAACGACTTCGGTTGGGTTGGACCGCTTGTCGCCATTGAAACAGCTGTCAAATATCTGCCAAGGGATGCCAGGATTCTCGATGCTGGCGCCGGTACCGGTCTCGTCGGCAAATTGCTCTGCGAACGAGGCTATTCGGAATTGGTCGCTATGGATCTATCCGAAGGAATGCTGGAAGTGGCACGCAAGAAGAACGCCTATAAAGAGTTCCATCAGATGGCCATGGGAAAAACGCTGGCTTTTCCGTCCGATTCCTTCGACGGCGTAATCAGCGTGGGCGTTCTCACCGTCGGTCACGCCCCCGCCAGTTCTCTTGACGAGCTTGTTCGCGTGACGAGATCCGGGGGACATATCGTGTTCACGCTGCGCCCGGACGTGTACGAGGGCAGTGGTTTCAAAGAAAAGCAGGCCAAGCTAGAATCGGAAGGAAAGTGGAAACTCGTCGAAGTAACCGACCCCGTCCCAGTATTGCCTAAAGGCGAGCCGGATGTTTTCCATCAAGTCTGGGTGTATCAAGTCAACGGATAAACGATATAGCGGCGGCGGGCCGGCGATCAAGAGCTAGTGCAGCGATCCATACAGATGATTTGGACAAAGGTCGTCATCTGTATGGAAAAATCGCTGCACAAACAAAAGGATGGCTAGGGCGACGGCCTGACATGAGTGAAACGAGTGTCAGAGTCGGTGCACTAGCAGGCTGCTGAAAATCCCAGGGCGCGGCAGACCCGAGTTTGATTTCACAACTTGGCTTCGATCGTTTCAGGATATTATCACCGGTCATCTCCAAGCATTTGGGGTGACTTACACTATTTCGTTCCCTTTCTGAGACCTCAAATCATGTCAGAACCTCGTATAGCGCCCTACGGTTCCTGGAAGTCGCCGATTACGACGGATTTGATCGTTGCTGAGACGATCGGCTTGGGGCGAATTGTGCTGGATGGTGCGGACACTTACTGGGCCGAGGTGCGGCCCTCAGAAGAAGGACGCGAAATCATAGTCAAGCACACCGCGGATGGTCAAACATCCGATGTGACGCCTGGTGACTTCAGCGTCGGCAGTTCAGTGCATGAATATGGCGCGCGTGGTTACGTGGTGGCTGACGGCGTCGTGTACTTTTCCAATTTCGACGATCAGCGCCTCTACCGATACCGCCCGGGGAAGCAACCTGTCCCTGTTACCCCCAAGGGTGGTCTGCGCTACGCGGCCATGGTCGTTGACGAGCGGCGGGACCGAATCATTTGCATTCGCGAAGACCACACGACCGGCGACGCGGAGGCGATGAACACGCTTGTCGGCATTGACATTTCCGGCCGGAGGGATCCCGAAGTCCTCGTTTCCGGCAACGATTTCTACGCCAGCCCGCGCGTCAGCCCGGACGGCAGCGCGCTCGCATGGCTGACGTGGAACCATCCCGACATGCCTTGGGATGGGACAGAGCTATGGGTGGCTTCGGTCAATGACGACGGCTCGCTCAGGGCGCCGACCCTCGTCGCTGGCGGTGTGCCCGAGGCGGTCGCGCAACCCGAATGGTCGCCGGATGGTACCCTTTATTTTCTCTCAGACATGTCCAGATGGTGGAATATCTACCGATGGCGCTTCGGCGAGGCTGAGCCTGTCCTGGAGATGGAAGCCGAGTTTGCCAAGACATATTGGTGGGTTGGGATGACCGCTTACGGTTTTGAGTCCGCCGCCAGCATCGTGTGCAGCTACGGCAGACATGGCGTGTGGCAGCTTGCGCGCCTCGATACGGAGACGGGCCGCCTTGAGTCCTTGCATACCCATTACTCGGCGATGGGACACGGGGATTTGAAAGTCGCACCTGGACGCGTGGTTTTCGAAGCCGGATCGCCCGTTAAACCGACCTCGGTCGTAGAACTTGACCTGGCGACCGGCGACGTCAAAGTGCTGAAGGTTGCCACGAACATCGATATCGACTCTGGCTTTGTCTCCGTACCAGAACCACTTGAGTATCCTACTGAGAACGAAGTGACCGCCCACGCCTTCTATTATCCTCCAAAAAATAGGGACTACATTGCGCCACGTGGCGAAAAGCCGCCGCTTCTGGTTACGTGCCACGGCGGG
>CAYWBS010000080.1:0-9555 GCA_964456215.1 uncultured Hyphomicrobiaceae bacterium | reverse complement strand
CTTTCCGCACCCGCATCGATGAAGGCCCGAATGTTGACACTGAATTTTGGAGATACTTCGAGGAGCCAGGCGGAAACTCACATCGCATCTCATGTAAGGTTCGTCAACTTTTTGCGGGCTTGGCGAAAAAATTCCTTCGGATCGACATCAGCAGCGGCTGTTTGGCTAGGAATTTCTTCGAGAGTGCCGACCGAGCCGTCGACCAGGCCGCCCCCTTCCTCCTGAATATCGGACTTTAAAATAAGGGGCGCGCCCGCTGCGCGCCATTTTTCCACTATCTTATCGAGAAACGCTCGGTCTCCAGTTTGCTGCCGCCATTTATCCGTGAATTGTGCCGTTCCGCCTTTAGGCATAACATCCTCGGGAAGCTCATCGATACAAATGCGAACGGGAAG
Organism: uncultured Hyphomicrobiaceae bacterium; assembly: GCA_964456215.1. Lineage (GTDB taxonomy): Bacteria > Pseudomonadota > Alphaproteobacteria > Rhizobiales > BFAS01 > MnTg02. The sequence goes on along the minus strand of CAYWBS010000080.1, from coordinate 9,160 downwards.
AGGCACACCGTCACCGAATGCGATCGCTTCCCGGGCTGCAAGCGATGGAAGAAATTCAAGCATTCCTGCACCAGTGTCCGATACGGCCGCAGTGACAATCTGTTGGTCGCGCTTGTTCGCCATCCGCATTGCAAACACCGTGTTGCATTGTGAAAGAATAGTCGGATCCAGCTCTGAGGGCCTTTGGCTGACAATGCACAACGAAACGCCATATTTGCGCCCTTCTTTCGCAATCCTCGCGATGGCGCGGCGGGTCGGTTCGAACCCAAGCTTTCGATCGGTCGGGATATAGCGATGGGCCTCCTCGCAGACCAATGTCATGGGAACCAAGCCGTCGCTCCAAAGGCTGAAATCGAACGTCATGCGGCAGAGTACCGAGACCACGACATTGACGACTTCCGAGGGAAGCCCGGTAAGCTGTAGAATTGTAATCGGCTTTGAGTCTAATGGAATGCGGAACAAACGCCCAAGTATTTCAGACATGTGGTCGTGAATTGTCAGGCTGCCAAACATGAAAGCATAGCGCGGATCCTTGCTCACGGCTTCAATGCGCTGCTTTAGCTGCTTCAACGGCCATAGCCCCTTTTGATGCTCCAGCATACCCATCCGCTCGTCGATGAAAGCCAGCAAATCGGAAATTCGGTAGGGCGTTGGCGAATCTACGGAGTATCCAACACCGTCAATTTGACGTCGCTTGAAGGTCTGATTTGCGGGCCGCGCCCGGGTGGATACGTAATTTGCTTTGGCTAAAGGAATGAGATCGGCAAGGATCTCAACCACAGCATCCTTTCCGTTCCGGTCACCAACATAGACCTCCACAATCTCATCAAAGGTCAAAAGCCAATAAGGAAGATGAAGATCGGAGGGCGAAATAATCTCCGCCTGCTCCTTGAAGGATGGCGAATATTCATTGTGGGGGTCGATCAAAAGGATATGAGCGGCGGGGCTCTTCTGCAATATTGCGCGCAAGAGAAGCGCCACCGAACAGGATTTGCCAGTGCCGGTCGTGCCGAGCACCGCAAAATGCTTACCCAGCAATTCGTCGACATTGATCATAGCAGGTATCGACCTGTCCTGGTGGACCGTTCCAATCCGCACCGCGTTCTCCATATTCCAGGAGTAGGCCAAATCGAGTTCTGTTCTTTCAGCAATAAAAACCTTGTCTCCCAACGAGGGAAAAACGGTCACGCCCCTTCGAAAAGTTGAAATCCCGCCTTGTTTATCTTTTTCCAGCTCGCCGACGAATTCGACCTCGGCGATCCAAATTTCTCCGTTCTCCTGCAACTGCGACGGTACGGGTATACTCATCGCCGCAACGAGCCCGAGGGCTACCGTGTTTGGCGTATCGATTTTGAGTAACGTCCCCATAACCGGCCGAACGCTGCCCACCGCCGCGCAATTCTGCTCCAGAAGAACAATGCCGCGGGACCCCGTGACCGATACCACTCTTCCGATCGCTTCGGCGGCGAGCGACTGGTCGCTTTCGTTCGAAGTCATCATTTTCGAATGTACTCCCCACTCTGTCGGCCCACTCGTCAAGCGACCGCCTTTGATCCTTGAATCAAGTGATCTATTGCCATTAAATTTTCCGCGGGCGTCAAGGGCAGCGTGATCGTAACCTGCGTCCCGATATGCCGTTTGCTTTCGATCGCAAACGTGCCGCGATGTAATTCGACCAGGGCCTTCGCAATCGGCAACCCCAATCCAGTGCCTTCATAACTGCGATTAAGCTCGCTTTCGACCTGTCCAAACGGAGCGAGCGCCACTTCAATCTCATCTGCCGTCATACCGCAGCCCGAATCCCGAATGACGATCAGCGCTTGCTGATCGCCCGCTAGATCAGCTTTCAGATGCACGGAACCGCCGGGGGGCGTGAATTTGACGGCATTACTCAAGAGATTTGAGAAGATTTGCTTAAGCTTGACAGGATCGCCCTTCACCATCGGCAAATCACGGCGAATACGGTAGACCAGCTTCACACCGGCTTTTTCCGCTGCAAGACGGACCACCGCGTCGCAGGAGCGCAAGACCTCCATGAGCAGGACGTCTTGGGCATCAAGAACCGGCTCGGAGCACTGCAACTTGGATATTTCGAGAACATCGTTGATGATTGCCAACAATTGCTTTGCGGTATCATTGATGTAGGTCGCATATTCCTGAATTTTCGCCGGGTCCACCGGATGCGGATCGGTTTCCTTGAGAATCTGCGAAAACCCGATTATGGCGTTGAGTGGCGTGCGAAGCTCATGACTCATATTGGCCAAAAATGAAGATTTCAACCTGTCCGCCCGCTCGGCTTCGACCCTTCCGGCGCGCTCGGCAATTTGAGCGCGGTGACGCAGCACCGCATTGCCCAGCAAGTCGGAATATTCCGCGATGAGCGAATTTTTCTTGTTCCGATCGGAGGACTGCAAACGCATACACTCAGAGTCCTGGCTAGGTAAAGGGAATATTCAAACTAGCAAATTCAGGATAACTCAAGGTTAATTGTTCTTACGGAGTTAATGATTGTCTTGGGCCTGAAATATTTCGTTAATTTATTCCCGGTGACGCCCAGGTAACCCACAATATCTGTCAAACTCAAACAATGCCTTCCGAGTCCATATTCATTACAATTCGTGCTTTGTTCAAAGAGGAGCCAGAAATACCCCTTCTATGACGATCATATCAGGCTGCCACTCCTCATCTTTCACGGCCTCGTGTGAATTGCAAATTGGCAAATCCAAGAGCGAAGGGGGTGTTCCGCTCGGATTTGAAACGGACCACTCTGTAACGAGGCCAATGTTTGAACAAGTTTTGGTGATCTGAAAACAGTTTGTTTGGGACGTTTTCATAGTCCGATCCGCGGTTGCGAACCCACATGGTACGTAGACCTCGGTTTCGACATGAGGAGGGGGAATTTAGGGAGGTCGGCAATGCCGATGATGCTCGCATCCGTTCGCTTGTTTATTGTATTGCTCATACTCATCATGCCGGGCTTTTCCCATGCACAGGAAGAGCCCTTTTTTCATGAGGGGGTCGCCCGGGAATCCGCCGACTTTGAAGACTATCTCAAGAGCAACCGGTCAACTCAAGGTAGCGACCATGCCGAGTGGCTGCGCAAGGGCCAAGACGCATGGGCGGCGAAAAAACTGCGTGCGGCTGCCAGCGCCTTTGCCTCCGCCGTCGTCCTGAATCCGGACGATGCCGCGACCTGGCTCAATTTGGCCCGCGCCTATTTGGCAATCAAGCCAATTGGCTCCAAAGAGCGCTACCGGCTGCCATACAATGCGAGTTCCGCTGCCTATATCGCCGTGAAACGGAGCCAGTCCAAAGAGGACCGCGCGGCATCACTGGCGGTGCTGGCATATGCCCTTGCCCTGCGCTCTTATTGGCGACCCGCCCTCAACGCCTATAAGGCAAGCCTCTCCGAGCACGAAGTAAAAGAAGTGCGCAAGGCGTATGAGTCTCTGCGCAATCAGCGTGGCTTTCGCATTTTGGATTACAGGGTGGATTCCGATACGGCAACGCCCCGTGTCTGCGTGCAATTTTCCGAATCATTGGCAAAGGGACGTATCGACTTTGGATCTTACATAAAGCTTGACGGCAAGGACCCGGCGGGTGTGACAAAAGAGGACCGCCAGCTCTGCGTCGCCGGCCTCTCCCATGGCAAACGATACGAACTAACCTTGCGCGAAGGCCTTCCATCCACCGTCGGTGAAGTGCTGCAAAAGTCCGCCCAGCTCATCATTTATGTCCGCGACCGTCAACCGTCGGCCCGGTTTACAGGGCGGAACTATGTCCTGCCTCGAACCGGCCAAAACGGCATACCGCTGGTGACGGTGAATACCAATAGTGTCTCGATAAAGATCTATCGAATTGGCGACCGAAGCCTGATTAACACCGTCATCGACGGCAATTTCTCCAGACAAATCAGCGGCCATGAGGCCGAACGGCTGGGTAACACGCTCGGGACCCGTGTCTGGTCGGGCGTCATGCCCGTCAATCAGGTCTTGAACGAGGAAGTGACAACCGCCATCCCGGTTCAGGACGCTTTGCCGGAAATTGAACCGGGCCTTTACGCCATGGTTGCGACGCCTGCCGAACAAAAATCCGAAAATTGGAAAACCCGGGCGACCCAATGGTTCATTGTGTCCAATCTCGGCGTGACGGCCTTTACGACGGCCGACGGCATTCACGGATTTGTCCGCTCGCTGGCGAACGCCGGACCCATACAGAATGTCGAGTTACGGCTCATCGCCCGTAATAATGAAATCCTGGGGAATGTGCGGACCGACCGCGACGGGCACGCTGTCTTTTCCGAAGGACTTTCACGTGGCAAGGGTGGTATGGCACCGGCCATACTTATCGCTCAGGATGGAGCGGGAGACTATGCCTTTGTCGATCTCACCCGATCGAGCTTTGATCTTACCGACCGGGGCGTTGGCGGTCGGGCAGCACCCGGCCCGATCGATGCTTATGTCTTCACGGAGCGCGGCGTCTACCGGCCCGGCGAACAGGTTCATCTGACAGCCCTTATTCGCGATGCCAAAGGTCTCGGCATTCCGGGCCTGCCGGCAACATTGGTGCTGTCCAGGCCCGATGGCGTCGAACATTCGCGTATCTCAATTCCCGATGGCGGATTTGGCGGACGGACACATGCCATTTCGCTTGCCCAATCGGTCATGACGGGAACCTGGAGGGCAGCGCTTTACGTGGACCCGAAGGGTTCGCCCGTCGGGTCTGTGTCGTTCCTGGTCGAAGATTTCGTACCCCAGCGCTTGGAACTCAGAGTCAACGCCGGGAGCGCCATGGCCATTCCCGGCGAAACCACGGAAATCTCGGTTAAAGGACGTTATCTTTACGGTGCGCCCGCGGCCAATTTGGCGATCGAAGGGAATGTGACGATCAGGCCGAGCCAGACGGATCTTGAAGGTTTTGCCGGTTACCGCTTCGGCCTGGAAGATGAAGATTTCACTCCCGTCCGGCGGCCACTTTTGGATTTGCCGCGAACTGGGGCCGACGGAACAGCACAGCTGAAGACGACCCTGCCAGCCATCGGGGTAAGCACACGGTTCATGCAAGCCAATTTTGATATCCGCCTGCGCGAGCCCGGGGGACGAACCGTCGAAAAAACAGTTTCACTCCCTGTTAAGTCAACAAAACCGCTGCTTGGCTTGAAATCCCTCTTCAAAGATGGCCATGTCGAAAATGGCGGCAAAGCCAAATTCGAGCTCATTGCACTCGGCTCCGACTCTCGACCCGTCAGCCTCGCCGACTTGAAATGGGAGCTCTTAAAGGTCGAAAGACGGTTCCAATGGTATAGCCAGAATGGGGCTTGGAACTATGAGTCCATGGATTTCACCAGTCGCGTGGCCAATGGCACCATCGACACAAGCGCCGATGGACCGGCTTCGATTTCCGCCGACGTCGAATGGGGCCGGTACCGGCTCGAAGTGACATCGGCCAGCCCGGACGGACCGGCGGTCAGCCGCACTTTTACAGCCGGATGGTACGTGGCCGACGCCGCGGATACGCCGGATATCCTCGATATCGCCTTTGATAAGCAAAACTATACCGTTGGAGAAACCGTGTCCGTGAGACTCACGCCACGCCTTGCCGGCAAGGCGCAAATTGCGGTCATCACCGACAAAGTGGTTAGCCTTAAGACCGTCGATGTCCCGGAAGGTGGGACGAAAGTCGACCTCAAAACAAACGAGGATTGGGCGCCGGGAGCCTATGTGACCGCGACTTTCTATCGGCCGATGGACCGCAAGGCGCGGCGTATGCCAGGTCGTTCGATCGGCGTCAGGTGGATTACGTTCAATCAACGCGAGCGGCGGATCCGCATAGACATTGATACAGCCGAACGAACGCGTCCGAAACAGCCTTTGACAATTCCGATCACGCTCACCGGATTGACGCCCGGAAGCGATGCAAGGATTGTTCTCGCCGCCGTCGATGTCGGCATTCTCAATCTCACCAGATACGAACCGCCTGAGCCGGAGAAATGGTACTATGGTCAACGCCGGCTGAGCGCTGAGATCCGCGATATCTATGGCCGGCTCATCGATGGCATGCAAGCTGTACGCGGCCGCATCCGCTCCGGCGGCGATGGTGCGGGCGTCGCATTGCAGGGTCCACCGCCGAGCCAAAAGCCGGTATCCCTGTTCTCTGGCCTTGTCACCGTCGGCAATAACGGAAAAGCGGAAGTTACTTTTGACGTTCCGGCGTTCGACGGTACGCTCCGGCTGATGGCGGTCGCCTGGAACGGCAATCAGCTTGGCCATGCCGTCAAGGACATAGTCGTCCGTGACAGCATTGTTCTGGTTGGAACGGCACCGAGGTTTCTTTCTTCCGGGGACACGTCTCAGTTTCATCTGAGTTTTGACAATGTCGAGGGCCCGGCCGGCGCTTACACGTTGGCAATTCAGCCGGAAGGCCCGCTCACGATAACAAAAGACGCGGCTGAACAGACCCTGGACCTCAAGGCCAAACAGCGCCTGGATGTCGCTATACCATTGACCGCGGACGGTCATGGCAGCGCTGAAATCGAAATCAGGCTTCGCGGACCCAAGAACTTTGAGCTTTCGCGCTCATACACAATACCGGTTCACCCGGCGGAGCCGAACGTCACTCGGCGCTTCGTTCACAGCCTGCCGGGCAATGGCGGCGCCCTGACACTTAGCAGCGATATCGTCAACAATTTGGATCCGGAGAGTGTCAAAATTTCCCTTAATGTCGGGCAAAGCCGCGCCCTCGACGTGCCCGGACTGCTTCTCGCACTTGACCGCTACCCTTATGGTTGCGCCGAGCAAACGACGAGCCGCGCCCTGCCACTCCTCTATCTTAGCTCGGTTGCCGAGCGTGCCGGTTTGGCCGGCCAAACCGACGCAAAAACGCGTGTTCGAAAGGCCATAGCCAGGCTCCGTGGAATGCAGAATGGCAGCGGCGGATTCGGTTTCTGGTCGCCGAGCGGCCAGGAATTGTGGCTCACGGCCTATGTCGCCGACTTTCTGACGCGTGCACGCGAGCAAGGTTATGAAGTTGGCCAGACGCTCGATCATGCGCTCGACCGGCTCAGAAATTTTGCAAACTATGCGCCGGATTTCGCCTCAGGTGGTGAAGATATCGCCTATGCGCATTATGTGCTGGCACGTAACGGACGCGCAGGCATCGGTGATTTGCGTTATTACGCAGACACAAAGCTAAATAGTTTCACATCGCCGCTGGCCCGCGCCCAGCTTGGCGCCGCACTCGCTCTTTACGGCGATAAGTCGCGCGCGCAAACAGTCTTCCAATCGGCTGTTGCGGCCCTTGAACAACATACCGACAACTTCAGCCGCCTTGATTACGGTTCGCCCCTTCGCGATGGTGCAGCCACCCTAACACTCGTTTCCGAGACGCCTTTTGCCCAAAGCTCGGTGAAATCTTTGTCGGAATTGATCGATCGTATAAGCGAGAAACGTGACTTCACGTCAACGCAAGAGAATGCATGGTTGCTGCTTGCCGCAAACGCGCTGCAGAAAAGGCAGTCTGAGCTCGTCTTTTCCGTGAACGGCAAGTCGGCGCAGGGGACGATCAGCCGTGTACTCACAGCGCAAGACCTTGAGAAGGCTTCATTTAAAGTTGCAAATGACAATGCCAACGCCGTCACTGCGACAGTCACAGTTTCCGGCGCTGCCCTCGCACCGGAACCACCCCTTGCCAAAGGCTTCCAGATCACTCGTGACATTTATACGTTGGATGGCAAACCGGCGAGCCTGGAATCGGTCAGGCAAAATCAGCGTTTCGTCGTCGTCATCAAAGTTGAGGAAGCTGAGACAAAAAGGGGCCGGCTGCTCGTCGCAGACCGGCTGCCCGCGGGGTTCGAGATTGAAAATCCACGACTCGTAGACAGCGCCAGCCTGAAGAGTTTCTCGTGGCTCCGCTCCACAGCCCAGCCGGAACATACCGAGTTTCGGGATGACAAATTCCTTGCGGCCTTCAACCTCTCGGCACGTGTCGCCAATCAGCCTCCTGCACGCCTCACTGCCGCCTATATGGTTCGTGCCGTTTCGCCGGGCACCTATCTCCATCCGGCGGCAACGGTCGAGGATATGTACCGTCCGGAGCGCATGGCGCGGACGGCAGCGGGCCGCAGTCAAATCCTCACCGGGGATCGGTAAGGTCAGTGGAGAGCCATCTCTAATGGCCGGACACATGGTGACCAAAATCAGACCGGAAGACGCACCCTATCTCTACCGGATAATTTCAAGGCGGACTCTCCGTTACGCCGGCATTTTCGCTCTCTTGATCCCAATTGCGGTCATTACCGCGGGTGGCGCTCTGTTGGCAACAGCGTTTGCACTCAGACCGCCGCGCCTTGAAAACGCGGCCGAGCTATCGACCGTCGTCCTCGACCGCCACGGACGATTGCTGAGGCCATTCGCAACCAAGGACGGGCGCTGGCGTCTTCCAGTCAAAACCGGCGATGTTGATCGGCGTTTCATTAAGATGCTGCTCGTTTACGAAGACCGGAGGTTTTACAGCCATCCGGGCGTGGACGTCTGGGCGCTTCTGCGCGCTACCTGGCAACGGATAAGTGCGGGCCGCATCGTCTCCGGCGCATCGACGCTTACGATGCAGGTTGCCCGCCTTTTGGAAGATGGCGAAAGCCGCTCGCTCAGAGGAAAACTTATTCAAATCGTCCGGGCTCTTCAATTGGAGTGGCGGCTTTCAAAACAAGAAATACTGGCCCTTTATCTGAGGCTTGCCCCTTATGGCGGCAATATCGAAGGAATTCGTGCGGCGAGCCTAACCTATTTCGGCAAGGAGCCGCGCCGGCTTTCGCCTCATGAAGCGGCACTGATGGTCGCCCTTCCGCAATCGCCGGAGGTGAGGCGTCCTGACCGATATCCTGAACGTGCGCGGCGCGCCCGGGACCGCGTCCTAAAACGGATGGTCAAAGCAGGTGTTTTGTCTGATGCCGACGCCGCGAGATCCATCGCCATTAGCCTGCCAAGCCGCCGCCAGCAATTCCCGATGTTCGCCGCTCATCTGGCTGAACGCGACGTCGCGAGCAATCCCGAAACACGCATACATCGCCTGACATTGGACCGCACATTGCAGGCATCGCTGGAGCGATTGGCAAGAGACCATGTGAAACGCCTCGGCACCAAGCTTTCCGCCGCCGTGCTTA
>CAYWBS010000079.1:0-9575 GCA_964456215.1 uncultured Hyphomicrobiaceae bacterium | reverse complement strand
CTGGCGTGAGCGCAATAAACGAAATCATGTTCACACTTCAAGTGAACATGATCTAACGACGATTTCGTCGGCGTCTCTCTCAAGACCGCTGGCCTCGCAAGGGCGGGTTATCTGCTCGCCAATGCAGCGTCCCGGAAGCCGGAGACCTCGGCCCTGCCGTGAGCGGGGGCAGGGCGGTGGCCTGCAAAACCGTCTCGCTTCGATCAGCGGAACTCTGGCGGTTCGATTGCCGAAAGCTGTCAATTTATTTTCGGCAGCACTGATCACGCAATCGAAATGGTCTTTCGATTGACGAATTCGCGTATTCCGTCGCGGGAGAGCTCGCGGCCGTAGCCTGACGATTTTACGCCACCAAACGGCAGCCGGGGATCAGATGCCACCATGGAATTGATGAAAGTCGCCCCGGCGTCAAGATTGGTGGCGGCCCGTTCGATTTCCGATGGATCTTCGCTAAAGAGCGCGGAGCCGAGGCCGAAGCGGGTGGCGTTGCCAAGTTCTATCGCCTCATCGAAGCTTGCCGCTTTGAACAGGATGGCCACCGGGCCGAAAAGCTCTTCGCTGAAGGCCGGCGCGCTTTCCGGAACGTCCGCCAGAATGCCGGGACGATAGAAATATCCCTTGCCGTCCATCCGCTCGGCACCGCTCAGCCGGGTTGCTCCGGCATCGATCGATCGGCGCACCTGGTTGTCGACCTCGTCCCGGATCTGGCGCATGGCGAGGGGACCTATGTCCGTATCATCCTCCATCGGATCGCCGACTTCGAGCGCCTCGAATCCGGCGACGAACTGCTCGGCAAATGCATCGTAGATCTCGGCATGAACGATGAAGCGTTTCGCGGCGATGCACGATTGGCCGTTATTGATGGTCCTCGCCGTCACCGCGAGGCCTACCGCTTTGTCGAGATCGGCGGATGGCATGACGATAAAGGGGTCGGAGCCGCCGAGCTCGAGAACGGTATGCTTGATCTCCGCGCCCGCGGTGGCGGCGACGGCGGCGCCCGCATGTTCGGAACCTGTGAGCGTCGCGGCTCTCACGCGCTCGTCCCTCAGGATTTTTTCAACCTTGTCGGAGCCGATCAGCAATGTTTGAAAGCAGCCTTCGGCGAAACCCGCACGCCGGAAGATATCCTCAATGGCCAGCGCCGAGCGCGGCACGTTGGAGGCGTGCTTCAAGAGCCCGACATTGCCGGCCATGAGCGCCGGCGCCGCGAAACGAAAAACCTGCCAGAACGGGAAGTTCCACGGCATCACCGCCAAAATAGGGCCCATAGGCAGATAGCGCACGAAACTCCGGGCCGCATCGCTCGCCATTTTCTCATCGGCGAGGAAGTCTTCGGCGGTTTCGGCGTAATAGCGGCAGATGGAAGCGCATTTTGCAACCTCCGCGACGGCCGATTTCAGTGTCTTGCCCATCTCCGACGAGATCAGGCGCCCGAACGCGTCTTTTTCGTCCAGCAGAATTCGCCCCGCCGCCTGCATGGCTTTGGCGCGTTGCTCGAATGTCGATTTCCGATGGTCCTGAAAAGCCCTGACGGCCCTGTCCAAGCGGGTTGAAATCTCCGCCTCTCTCAGTGGTTCAAACGTCTCGATCAATTCTTCCGTCGCCGGATTCCTGCTCTCAATTGCCATTGCTTTCGTCCTCATTGTGATCGTCTTGCAATCACGCCCAGAGCCTCTACCGAAATCGCCTTGATCCGCGGGCAGATAGCATACCGAACAAGAGCCGGCAGTTGTCCATTCGATTTCAGCTTGTGCCGATGAGCCAAGGCTATGCCCAAGAAAATCGGCGGAGAGATGGTTGTCGGCACGATGGTCTGAAGGATAATTCGAACGCCGCGCCGCTGTGACAGGCGGATGCAAGAGCGAAAAATTGAATGTTCAATAAAAAAATTCAATAAAATCAGTCATCGGCGTCGCGTCGACCGGCAGGGCGAACGCTGCCGACAAGACCAAAACAGAGGTGATTGCGGCATATTCGGTGTATCTTATGTGATTACCTCCATTCATATGGATGGACAGCCCCGGCCGCCGTCTACATGTTGGAATAACGGTCCGTGTCTCCCTTGCCGATCCAAGTCCCTGGCGCTTAATCGCCATGCAAAGCCCTCCTGCACCGCTGCGAATTGACACCAGCGAATTGGTGGAATAGCCCGCGTGAAGTGGTCCACCGACAGGGATAGGATGATCCCGCAATGAGGATGAATTCCAGGGAGTTTCAGCGATGATCAAGGCCGCCGCCGTGGGGCTGGGAAAATGGGGACAGGTTCTGGTCGATGGCATACAGGGGAAGAGCGACAAAATAAGAGTTGTCACCGGCCTGACCCGGACGTTTTCCGACCACGCCAAGAGCTTTGCCAGGCACCATGGTTTCCAATTGGCCGGCGGTTACGACGAATTGCTGGAACGCACGGATATTGATGCAGTGATCCTGGCGACGCCGCATAGCACCCACGCCGAGCAGGTCCAGCGCGCCGCCGCGGCCGGAAAGCATGTTTTCTGTGAAAAACCGTTTACCCTCGACAAGGCCAGCGCCGAACAGTCTCTGATGGCCTGCCGGAAAGCTGGCGTCGTTCTGGCGGTGGCTCACAACCGGCGATTTTACCCGGCTTACCGGGATTTGCAGGCACTCGTCCGCTCCGGGGCGCTAGGCGAAATACTGCATATCGAAGGAAATCACTCCGGGTTTGGCGGGTATCACAGGCAAAAGGGTTCCTGGCGATTGATGCCTGAAGAGAGCCCGTTGGGAGCAATGGCCGGCAAGGGCCTGCACGCGATTGACGCCATGATCGGCCTGGCCGGCCCGGTCAAACGGGTAACCGCGGTCAGCACGCACAAGGTCCTCCGTGACGGTGACGACACGACCGCCATGTTGCTCCAGTTCGGAGACGGAACCAGCGGTTATCTGGGCGCCATGGACGCGACCGCTTTCATGTGGCGGCTCGCCGTGTTCGGTTCGAAAGGCTGGGCCGAGTTGCGCAATCATCATCGATTGGTGCACCGGACCATCGACGACGGCAACGGCGGGAGTGATAAGAGTAGCGATGACGGTGAAACGGTCAGGAATTACCAAGTCGCCAATACGCCCTTCCTGGAACTGGAAGCATTCGCCTGTGCCGTCAACGGTATTGCGCCGTACCCGATGACGAATGAGGAGATAATCGCCACGCCGGCTCTCTGGGAGGCGGCGATCGCTTCGGCGAAACTAGGCGCCGCGGTAGACGTCTAGCGTGCCGCCACACCTAAGTCTCGCAGGAAGTTAGAGCATTTTCCGCCCAATTAGACCCAGTTGCCGGGGACAGATCGGCTGGCTCTGACATTTGGTTGCTGACATTCGTGCCCGGCTGCCGGACGGGATGGGCTCTCACCGCGACCCTTGCGCAGGCCCGGTCGCGCCAATCTTGTCATCGATGAGGCCCCTCGGTTGCCGATGCCGCGTCGAGAAAGCGTGTCGTTGAAGAAGAATCCGGGTGCGGATACGACGCCGGTTATGGTGTAGAATGACGGCCATCGGCCTTCAGGTTTAACCGATAGCGCCGAATATCCTCGCAGGCTGCCTTGTCCGGAGATTAACCGCTGAGTTGCGCGATGAGGACGAAGGTCGACAATGCTGGGCTACGAACACAAGGAGCCGGCCGATGGGGTTCCGTGAACGTCGTTTACGCATTGCGTTCATGGAGCCTGAACTCTTGAGCAGAATTGAAAAAAAAGCTGCCGGCATTTCATTTGCGGATGCCGGACCAAACACGAAAGAAGGTTGCAGATGGCAAAGAACATCGTCGTATTGTCGGACGGGACCGGTCAGGAGGGAGGCAAGGCGTCGGGACTGAACACCAACGTGTACCGGCTCTTTAATATGCTCGAAAATCGGACGGCGCGGCAGGTCGTCTTCTACGAACAGGGAGTCGGCACCGGTACCACCGGCTGGCGGAAGTTGATTGGCAACGCCGCTGGAGCCGGGATGTGGTCCAAAATTCAGAAGTCGTACCAGTTCATCTTCGATTATTACGAAAGGGGAGACCGGATTTTCCTTATCGGATTCAGTCGCGGTGCCGCCATGGTGCGCAGCCTGTCCGGCTTCATCGATTTGATTGGAATGCTTCCGAAGGGGCGGTCGGAACTGATCAAGGCGGCCTACGAGATCTACCAAACACCGGCGCCGAGTGACAAGAATTTCGCCCGGCTCATCAATAAGCGGGACCCGACATCCACCGAAAAACTCGAAGACTATTTGTACCCGGGGGACAAGAAGCAAGAGTTAAAAATATTGATCGATCGCAAACGCGAGCTTGAAGAACAACTTGAGGAATTACGACAGCGGGATTCCGAGGAGGGAGACGAAACCGTTGGGGATAATCAATCCGTTTCAGACCCGCAAGGTGACAGGGTTGTCGAGATGCACAGACTCGTTCGTCTTTTGGACGAACGCTTGTACGAAAAGCAGGCACTCGTCAAAGCCAGGGCCAAGGAAATCCTCGCCGCCTACAACCAAGACCGGCAATATAGAGATCCCTCGAAACTGGGGAGGATGGTTATACGCTCGCAAAGAACCATCGCTTTCCTTACCGCCAATCACAGCGAACCGGTACCCATCGAGTTTCTGGGATGCTTCGACACGGTCGCCGCGCTGGGTCTGCCATTGCCGGTCGCCGATGCCATCGTCAATTCGATTCCGGGCTTTCAGCATAAGTTCCACGACTTCAATCTTTGCAAGAACGTCCGCCATGCCTACCACGCCCTGGCCATAGACGACGTGCGAAAACCGTTCGCGCCCGTCTTGTGGACGCTGCGGAAGCACACGGACAACGACAGGCATGAGTGCGACTCACCCGGCTGCGATGAAAAGCATCCACAAACGCTTCGCCAGGTTTGGTTCGCCGGCATGCACACGGACATCGGTGGAGGCTATCCGGACCGCGGCTTGTCGGACATCGCGCTCGCCTGGATGTTGCGGCAGGCACACAAGCACGGGCTTTTGCTCCATGCCAACGAATCCGCCGCCAATGGGGGAATTGAAGAGCTGGTGCTTATCGAGGATCCCGCCGACGTCATGGCCAATTCGCGAGACACTCTCTTGAAAAAACTGCTTTACAGGTATCGCCAGCGGAAAACGGAGAACCCGGTCGTCCACGAGACCGCTATAAGGCGGATGAAGTCGGAGAAGGTCAGGCTGAAAAACGGGGCCGCCGGGAAATGCCAGACCAAGTTCATCAAATTGGACGACGAAAAGAGCTTCGGCAAGGAACCGTGGGTCAAACACGACGCACACGAATTATTGCAGGCCCAGGAGGACAAATGGGACAAGTGGATGCAGCAGATCGTCGCAAAGAAGGAAGCGCGGCTCAAAGAGCATCTGCAGCGACGCGAAATAACGACGCGCAATGAAGATATCGACAACTAAAAGGCGGACGAAGTGCCGAGGACGCCTTAAGCGGTTTTGACGCGACCCGCATCGGAGGTTGCCATCGGATAACAGGCACCGGGCGGTATGTTCCGCCGTTCGGCGACCTCGTCCGGCACCCCGATTGTAACCGCCGATGTAAGCGGATCGTTCGATACAATACTTCACTATACGTCGTTCCATCGTTGATGGCCGGATTGCCCGCGAGCGGCCGGAACGAGCTGGAAACTCAGCCCAGGACAAAGCGGATCGAACATTTTCCCCGGCTCTTTCTAACGGCTTGGTTCGCGTCTCTCCGGAATGACGATCTCCATCAGCGGCGCGTGCTGCTGGGCTCCGTATACGTCCGCGTCGCCCGGAGAGCCGGCGGGAAACGGACGCGGCAAAGTGATCTTGATTGCCAGGGCGACATCAAATGGTATCACCGCGACCTCGTTGTCGGAGACGTTGTAGAGCGGAGCGATGACGCGAGGGCTCAGGGCGCCGGTGTCGCGAACCCGCCGGTAGCTCTCCTCGCTGTCGAACATGATGTCCAACGTGATCAGCAACGCGCCGGCGTTCTTGGAGCGGATCACCTTGGCGAGATCCCGCAGCTTGGTCATGAAGTAGCCGCCGCCCTGGTGGCGGGAAAATCAAGCATCTCCATCCGTACGGGTTCCATCGGATCGTCACAATCCATGATGTGCCAGACGTTGAATTCATAGACCCGGCCCGCCGATATATCCGATGGTGAAAATGGGATCGCGAGATTTCCGGAAATGCACATTCGCCCGGGGAAATCCGTGTGCAAGAGGCTGTATCGAGCCTTGGCGCAGACGGCGCGGCTGGCGTCCTCGTTCGGCGCGATCACGTCGACCAGGACCGCAAGCTCGTGGGCGGCGCTTTTGGTGACGGGTTCGTTCGGCCCCATGACGGCGTTACGCCCATAGACTTTGATGCCTATAGTGTATTCATCTTCCGCGATCCCGATCGCGGCCACGTCCCGGGCAATTCGGTCCCGGCAGGAGGTCACGAAATCGTCGATGGTCGCGACGAGAACCGGATCGCGGATGCCGGCGATGAAAACCGTGCGAAAACCGAGTTCCCTCACCCCCTCCAGTTTTACCGTGTAACGGTCCGCCGGCAGCCACAGGCTGCCGGAGACTTTGACCGTGCGCTCATCGATCTGCTCGAAACTGGCGGCGCTTGTATCCAACGTGCCGTCAGGTTCCTTGAGAAGGTAGGGGCTCGGGTTTTCATATAAGGTATGCGCGGCGACGCGGGTGCGGGTGCAGCGCCGCCCGGGGTGACCGGGCTCGATTGTGAAATGATCGCCGTAGAGCGTCCCCACGACACAGTCCTGGCCTTCACGCGGCTCGATCACCTGCGCGCCGCATTCGATGATCTTGCCCATGTGCCAGGCAAGCCCCGGGTCCGCGCCGCGGCGGAGCGGAATGGCGGCATAGATCGCGGCGTCGCTGGAGCGGCCGGCAATGACGATATCCGCGCCTGCCGCCAACGCCTGCTGATAGGGCTCGGCGCCCATCATGGCGACAACGCGGTGTGTGGCATCAACCTCGGCCGCGGTCAACGGGGCGATGGGCCCCAGCGGCGACGTCCGGTCAATCCTGGCCCTAAGGGTATCTTTGTCGATCTCGCTTCGAAGCACCGCGACGCGCGGCGCGAGGCGATGCTCGACGCAGATTTCGCGGAGAATATCGAGGGTCCAACCAACCTGCGCATCCGAGCCGCTGCCGCCGGCGGAACCAACGAATACCGGCACGCCCAGTTCGATACCCGCCGTGACCATCAAACCCAGGTCGCGTTTCACGGCGAGGCGGGATACGAACGCCGAACCGCTGCCAAGATAATATGGTCCCGGGTCCGCCGAACCTGCATCACAGGCGATCAGGTCGAGGTCCAGACTGAGTCCGCGGCGAAAAGCTTGCTCGGTAAAGCCATAGCCGAGCATCCCGGACACCGCCATTATGCGAATGGGCTTCATGACCGATACCTCAAGCCTCATCAAGATCTGTCAGCATCGTCGTAAATGGTCATCGAAATGGCCGGCCGTAAGAACAATGCGCTCCGACCCGCGCCAAGTGTATCATCGTTTGGCTGACCGACGGAGCCAATCGGTCGCCGAGACCCTTGATGACCGGTCCGGGTCACGAATGGCGAGAAGCGGCTGCGCTCCCGGCAGCCGGGCATCATCGTTGTGGGCGGAGGAGGGCGCCAGAGACCAAATTCCAAAATGTCCGCTTGCCTGAATTCCGCCGGCCTGAATTGATAATCGATAATCCGTGAAGGCCGGGCGATAGCGGGATTTCCTTGTTGAGGCATTCGGATATAAGCCGTATTCAGTACGGGTGCGATACGAAAAACGCGATTAGGAAGCCGAAAAACTTGAGCTGGCAACCCTGTGATGACCCGATACCGGGCGACAAACGTTCCTGCGACGCGATCGACCTGGTGATTATACCGCGGGCGCGTGACCTTGGCGGCTTTGAGGTGCGCCGTGCGCTGCCTTCGTCAAAGCGTCAGATGATCGGACCATTCATTTTCTGGGACCAGATGGGACCGTCTCAGTTTCTGACTGGCGAGGGCATCGATGTCAGACCCCATCCCCACATCGGTCTTGCCACCATCACCTATCTGTTCAGCGGCATGATCTACCATCGCGATAGTCTGGGCTCTTCACTCGCTATCGAGCCCGGAGACGTCAATTGGATGACGGCCGGCCAAGGCATCGTGCATTCCGAGCGAACGGAAGACAGTTGGCGGACGGAGAGCGGTCGTGCCCTGTTCGGTATTCAGAGCTGGGTCGCCCTGCCGAAATCGCATGAGGAAACGTCTCCGGATTTCACCCATTACGACAAGACCGGGCTTCCGGAGATCAATGGTGAAGGAAAGAAGGTGCGAGTCATCGCGGGAAGCATCTACGGTAAGACTTCACCTGTAAGCGCGGCGTCGGACATGTTCTATGGCGATGCAGCGTTGCAGCGGGGCGCGAGAATTCCATTGCCATCGACTCACGAAGAACGAGCGATTTACGTGGCCGAGGGCGAAATCGAAATTGCCGGCGAAGGTTTCCCAAACGGGCGGCTCCTCGTTTTCCGCCCCGGTGACGAAATTACGGTCACCGCGCGGCTGCCGTCGCGAATCCTTTTCTTTGGTGGCGAGCCGATGGACGGACCGCGCTACGTCTGGTGGAATTTCGTGTCGTCTTCGCGCGAACGAATTGAGCAGGCCAAGGAAGACTGGCGTCAAATGCGTTTCGACTCCATTCCCGGCGATGCCGAAGAATTTATTCCGCTTCCCGACTAGAGCCCTTTCAACGAATTCCGAGTCAATTCTGTCGCGCATCCGGCGCGGCGGTCCTCCAGAGTGTTTCCGGGAAAAGTGGGCGCCGGTCTTCCTGGAAACACTCTAGGATAAATCCGGGTCAGACCAGAATGGGAAGGTCCGGCATCGGCATTGACGAGTCGGCTATCCGAAATATAGTGGAATGGACTACGCTAATTTTCCGGTCTTCAATCGGCGGCGGGCAATTGCCGGTGGGCCAACGATCTTCCGAGTCGTGCCGGCAGCCGACATTTTGATTTGACTGTGCTAGCGTCCTGCCATGGACGATCGCAACCACCGTCATAACCATCGCGCCCATGGGCATGGCGCCAACGAGAAGCGCATTGGTCTCGCGGCACTGTTGACCGGGATTTTCATGCTGGCCGAGGTTGCGGGCGGGCTGTTTTCTGGTTCGCTCGCATTGCTGGCCGACGCCGGACACATGGTCACTGACTTCGCCAGCCTGGGCCTCGCTTGGTATGGTTTCCGGTTGGCGCGTCAACCGGCCGACTGGCGGCGCACCCACGGCTATGATCGCTTCACGATCCTGGCTGCCTTTACCAATGGACTTGCATTATTCGCCATTGCCGCCTGGATCGTTGTTGAAGCCTGGCACCGGCTCAGAGAACCCACGGACGTGCTCGGCGGCATTATGTTGTGGATCGCGCTCGCCGGGCTTGCAGTAAACATCCTTGCCTTCCGGGTCTTGCAGGGTGGCGACCGGGACAATCTCAACGTGCGCGCCGCCGCTTTGCATGTCGTCGGCGATCTTCTCGGCTCCGTTGCGGCGCTGGCAGCCGCGATTGTCATCATGGCGACGGGCTGGATGGCAATAGATCCAATTCTTTCCTTGC
>CAYWBS010000078.1:6174-9601 GCA_964456215.1 uncultured Hyphomicrobiaceae bacterium | reverse complement strand
TGGTGGTCTGACGGACCGGAGAAAGCGCAAGGATGATGCGGAGATCCGAATTTGCACTCTGGACATTTCTTGTCCTGGCAGTGATTGCTGCGAGCGCAACCATATTCAATCTGACACGCAGCCCGTCGGCGAACGCCGCAAATGCTGAAATCTACCGCCAGCTTGACCTTTTCGGCGATGTTCTAGAACGGGTCAGGTCCGACTATGTGGTGGAGCCTGACGACACCAAGCTAATTGAATCGGCAATCAATGGCATGCTGAGTTCGCTTGATCCGCATTCGGCATATCTCAATCCCAAACATTTCCGCGACATGCAGGTGCAGACGCGGGGAGAATTTGGCGGTCTTGGTATTGAAGTGACAATGGAGAACGGCGTCGTCAAGGTGGTTGCCCCGATCGAGGACACGCCGGCGGCCAAGGCGGGCCTCCTCTCTGGCGACCTTATTACGCATCTCGACAATGTTCAAATTACCGGCATGACACTCGAACAGGCGGTCGAGAAAATGCGTGGACCGGTAAACTCATCGATTACGCTGACGATCGTCCGAAAAGGCAAGGAAGAACCGTTCGACGTAAAGATCGTCCGCGACATTATCCGCATCAACGCGGTTCGATCAAATCCCGAGGATGACGTCGCTTATATCAGAATCACCCAGTTCAATGAGCAGACGCACTCCAGCTTGAAAAAAGCGATCAACAAGCTCACCAAAGAGATTGGTCCGAAGCTCAAGGGCTATGTGATTGATTTGCGCAACAATCCGGGAGGTCTCTTGGACCAGGCGATTGCCGTGTCCGATACTTTTTTGGACCAGGGCGCGATTGTTCTCACCCGCGGCCGCAATAGTGAGGAAACGCAGCGCTCGAACGCCAGGCCTGGCGATCTGACGAATGGCAGCAAAATAGTCGTTTTAATCAATGGCGGGTCGGCATCGGCATCGGAAATTGTCGCCGGCGCCCTGCAGGACCACAAACGCGCGACGGTTGTTGGAACGCGGTCTTTCGGCAAGGGGTCTGTTCAAACAATCATTCCGCTTGGCTCGAATGGCGCCGCTCTGCGGCTGACGACCGCCCGCTATTACACGCCCTCCGGCCGGTCGATCCAGGCCAAGGGGATTGAACCAAGCATTGTCATCGAACAGGACCTGCCGGAGGATCTCAAGAAGAGGAAGATCAAACCGCGTGGCGAGGCGAATCTGCGGGGCCATCTGAAAGGCGAGGATGGCAAGGAGGCAACGGGCTCGCAGTCCTATGTTCCGCCCGACAAATCGAAAGACAAGCAGCTGCAATACGCATTGAATTTCTTACGGGGAACGGTCCAGGCGAATCATAAGACCAAGACCCAGCCGAGCAAGGCCCCTGTTCCCAATTAGTCTGCGGCAGACCGATAGTTCAACCGGGCACAGGAGCGTATGAGTTATTGAGTTCAAGCGGAGGGTGCCGTCTTGCTTTGGCTTTGCGGCCGAACAAACGGCGTTCCGCGCTCATTCTCAATAAGCCAGGCGGGGATGCAAGACGTCGATGAAAGCGCTGGTAGCGACAGCAGCAGCACTCTTTGCAACTCTTATGCTTGCGACGGTGTGGTTTATGCTTAGGCCCGACCCGCTGGGCGGCGAGCCGTACGCCGAGCTGAAGATCCCGCTCAAACGCCCGCGGGCCGCGCCGGTTGCCGCGGGCGGGCGTCTCGGCGGACAGTTGGCGGATGGTCATTTGGGCGAGGCCGGCGGAGATGATAAGGCGGCGGCGCAGCAGGCTGGTCGCGCCGCAGGTCCGCAACCGACGGTGCCGCCGTCCGGCGTGCAGACAAATACCGCAGAAACCAATCCGAACTATCCAGGCGTCAAGGTCATCGGTCTGGGTCCGCGCCCCGCCGCTGACGGCGCACCGGGGCGCGACGGCGCCATGCCATCGCCTATCGGGGGGGAGATAGCCCCGGGACCGGCCACTATGGCGCGCGTTCCCGTCAAGGCGCTTGTCGAATATACGCGCTATGGGCCGCTGCCGAAAATCTCGGAAGATGGCCGCGCGCCGAAATTCGTCTATGCCCGGCCGCACAAATTTCCGCCACGCTCGGCTCAAGGGCAACCGGCGCGGATTGCGATTCTGGTGAATGGATTGGGTCTTAGCTCGATTGCCACGCACACGGCCATTGAAAAACTGCCGGCCGCTGTGACACTGGCATTTGAACCATACGGCAGCAATCTGCAAGGCTGGGTGCGCAAGGCGCGCCAACGCGGTCACGAGGTCATATTGCAGGTTCCGCTCGAGCCTTTTGATTACCCGGACAATGATCCAGGTCCGCATACGATGTTGACGAGCCTGCCGCCCAGCGAAAATGTTAATCGCCTGAAATGGCTGATGGCCAGGTTTACCGGCTATATGGGGGTCACGAATACGATGGGCGCAAAGTTCACTGCGTCCAGAGAAGCGCTGAGACCCATCCTGCAGGAGATCAAGAAGCGCGGACTGGTCTATGTCGATGATGGCTCGTCTCCGAGATCGAATGCGAGAAAACTCGCTGAGGAAACCGGTGTGGAGTTCGTTTCCGGCCAGGTTGCAATTGATGCCGAGCAGACTCGCACCGATATCCGGACGTCGTTGGCAAAGCTGGAAACGATCGCGCAGGAACGAGGTCTCGCCATCGGGGTCGGCAGCACTTTGCCGGTCACTTTGGAGGAAATCTCTGAGTGGGCTGAAAAGCTTTCCGGAAAGAACATTGATCTTATTCCGATCAGCGCTGCCATCCGCATCCGCCGGCCCGTAAACCGATCATGAACCAGTCTTTCGCTGCGCTCCCCTACCGACGTTGCGTCGGCATCATGCTTTTCAATGAGCAGAAGAAGGTTTGGATCGGCAGGCGCGTCCGCGGCCGGACGGGCGAACAATTGCAGCATTATTGGCAGATGCCGCAAGGCGGTATTGATGAGGGCGAAACCCCCGAGGAGGCCGCGCTGCGCGAACTTGCCGAAGAAACCGGAACGGGCAATGGCGAGATCATTGCTGAAAGCGCAGATTGGCTAACCTATGATCTGCCCCCGGATTTACTTGGGATCGGCTTGAAGGGCCTTTACCGCGGACAAAGGCAGAAATGGTTCGCAATGCGCTTTCTCGGGCGCGACGATGATTTCGACGTCAGCCCCAGAGACGGCGAAAAGACGGAGTTCGACGCCTGGCGCTGGGCGGATATCGACGAATTGGCTGACCTGATCGTTCCCTTTAAGCGCGGCGTCTATGAGCAGCTTATCAAAGAATTCGGCGGGTTTGCGAAAGACTAGAGCATGTTCCGACCACACGCGAGGTCATCGGCAGGAGCCGCAACAAGGCGGGAGTGAATACTCTGGGCGTAGAGATCGGCGATTCCACCGACATAACCGGCGGCCCTTCTCCGAACGGCGAATATCTCACACCTGCCGGCATCGTTCATCCGGAA
>CAYWBS010000078.1:2034-6164 GCA_964456215.1 uncultured Hyphomicrobiaceae bacterium | reverse complement strand
TTCGTCTCAATCAACCTGGCGGCCATTCAGACGCCCTTCATCTTCGAGGGTCAGACATGGAATTTGGATCGCCGCACCGGTCCGGTCGGATGCAACGAAGGAACGGATTGCTCGGCCGATACGGATGTAGCGCTCGACCCCTTCCCGCTTTCCTGTCTTGATCCGGCCGGTCAGGTGTCATTGCCTCCTGGTGGACTCGCATTTTTCAGAAATCTGATTACGACGCCCCGCCATACTGGGGTTCAGCCGCCAATTCCGGCGGCGGGTTGTCCGTAGGCCGGAACTGACGAGGCCACCGTTTAAGGGTGGGTAGTGAGGTCAACCAGAAGGCCATATTCAAATGACGGCCAGTAAAAACAAAAATGCCCGGCCGCGATCCCCTCGCGGCAGGGCTTTCGTGTATTTGAGCGTCACCCAGAAAAGATAGCACAGGTTCTGTGTCGCGCAACGGCGTGATCCGGCCGGCGGTTGAACATTCCCTGGCTTCCGCAGGTGGACCTCGTTTACAAGATTTGGCAATGTGAATTCCCCGATCTAACCCATGAGTTCGCGCCATGAGGTCCGCAAATGCGATGATTTTTCTTGTCGCGGCGGTGGCAGCGGCAACATATTCGGTTGCCGGTCCCTTCCGGGCAACGGAGCGGCAACGCTCTTGCGAAAATGGCTTGAAAGCATTCGATTTTTTTTGCAGGGGCCGGTACGTAGATAACGCCTTAAAATACCAGGACTGCGTCATCTATCGCATGGCCATGATCGATCACAAATTTCGCTACAGCTATCGTCTTCTTGGCCCCAAGAGTTTTTACTGTGTTGGCAATCCTCAATCCTGTTCCGAAGGTGCTAGGCTGACGATAGAGACCTGCTCCGCTCATCAATTGAACCGTGGCGGTTCCACATACCGCAAATGTCTCAAGAGGGTCATGGGCGATTATGGATTCAAGTATGGCCGGCACTACAGGGTTGCGAAGGGCAAATTAATTTGTGACGGCTCCCAAGAGAACGGTGCTCAAAACTAAGCGCTCGAGCGCGCGGTCGCCATCGATGGCATAGCGACGCGGAAATTACAAAACACAGAGCTGCCTTATCAATAGGCCTGCCCCGGGCTATTCCTCCAGACCCCGCCGCTGCCTAAAGTGTTTCAACGAAAAGCGAAAACACTCTCGCGTCCGAGGTTCGGGAGCGCATGGAAGACGATTTCGATCTTGGATCTTACAACCAATGGGCCGTCAGTCTTCCCGGAACGCCCTGTTGATCTGATCGCCGAGCGGTTTGATCAGGAAACTGAGGGCGGTGCGGGCCGATGTTCGCATCATCACTTCGGCGGGCATGCCGGCGGTAATATTGTTGCTGCCGAGTTTGGCAAGCTCTCCCGGATCGATGCCCACCCGGGCCGTGAAGTAGACCTCTCCTGTCAGCTTATCCTTGTTCTTATCGGGAGATATGAAGATGACTTGGCCGTCAATCAAAGGCGTCGTGCGCTGGTTAAAAGCCGTAAAGCGGAGCGTGGCCGGCGAGCCGACCGTGACCTGATCGATATCGTCGGGGCGGAGTCTCGCTTCGATGACCAGATTCTTGGAGTCCGGCACGATTTGCATGACCGTCTCGCCGGGAGATACAACACCGCCAAGAGTGTGGAGCTTCAACTCGTGGACATAGCCGGAAAGCGGCGATCTGATTTCAAGGCGCGCCAATCGGTCTTCAGCGGCAATAAGTTTTTCTTGAAGTTCCAAGATCGCCCCTTCAACGCTTTCGAGACTTTTCAGCGCTTCATCCCGGAACGTCTCACTGATCTCGATTGTTTGTAAACGCGCTTCGGTGATTTGACCCTTGGCTTTAGCAATCGCTACCTGAAGTCGGCCGAGCTCGCTCTCAACGTCGGCGCTTTCCCGCCTCAGGATGTTCAATCTTTGCTTGGAGACGAGCTGCTTTTCTCTCAGCTCATTGAGATCGCCGATCTCTTTGGCGAGAATTTCCTTCTTGCGCGCTGCGGCCCCGGCTTGCACCTGAAGACCATTGATTTCCTGGCCAAGATGGCCAATGCGCTCGGTGAGCTGGGCGCGCTTGTTCTTACGGCGCATTATGCCGGCATTAAACAACTTCTTTTGCACGGAAATAACTGCTGACAGGCTTTCATCGGCCCCGGCTTTGTTTTTCAACGCTTCGGCGACGACAAATGCGTCCTTTTGGTCGCGCTCCGCAAAAAGACGCTGGCGTTTCACCTCAAGCTCGAACAACCTCTTGCGCACGACATCCCGTTCCGCCCTGACGCGCGTTCCGTCGAGCGTCACGAGCAGATCGCCGGCCTTGACCAAATCACCTTCGTTCACGTGGAGTTTCTGGACGATTCCGCCTTCGGCATGTTGAATTTCCTTGTTCTTGCCCATTTGCACGACGGAGCCCATGCCGATAATGGCGCCATTAATGGAGGCGAGCGCGGCCCAGCCTCCGAAACCGCCCACAAGGATGACAAGCGTCAATCCGCCCGCCAGCAAGTAGCTGCGGATAACGGTCTGTTCCTGTTTCAGCCGGTCAGCTCGCAACTTTAAGCTCCCTCTTCATTTGCTGCCTGCGGGCATTTGCGACATGTTCCAGAACCGCGTCTTTCGGGCCGAACGCTTGCAGAACGCCATCCTGGAGTATGAGGATCTTGTTCAAGGCGTCGAACATGCTATGGCGGTGGGCAATAACGATGACGATGGAACCTGCGTCTCTAAGGCGCAGGATCGCATCTTTGAGCGCATCATCGCCGCTGGCGTCCAAATTGGAATTCGGCTCGTCGAGAACAATGAGAAAGGGGCTACTGAACACTGCGCGCGCCAGGGCGACACGCTGACGCTGTCCAGCGGACAGTTCCATGCCGCCAATCCCGATTATGGTCTGGTAGCCATCGGGCAGTTTGAGAATAACATCGTGAGCGCCGGAAAGCTTGCCCGCCTCTATGACGTCGGCAAATTCGACATCCGCCTTGAAGCGTGAGATATTCTCGGCAATCGTGCCGTCAAAGAGCTCGATATCCTGAGGCAGATAGCCAATATGGTGGCCCAGGACATCAGGATGCCATTGTGAAAGCGTCGCGCCGTCGAGGCGGATTTCTCCGTGGCCGACGCGCCAGGCTCCGACAAGCGCCTTGGCGAGCGTTGATTTGCCGCTGCCGCTGACTCCCAAAACGCCGAGGCCGTCTCCGGCAGCCAGCGAGAAATTTATTTTCTGGATGATCGCAATATCGCTTCCGGGCGCGCCGACGGCGAGCGAATCAACCGTGAGCGTCTCTCGCGGCGGCGTCAGGGACCGTGCCGGTGGCGTCGCATCGTCAAGTGCCAGCCCGTCTTTCAGCCGGCTCCAACTTGCCCTCGTTTCCGCGATGGCGCGCCACTGACCAATAACCTGCTCCACGGGCGCCAAGGCCCGCGCGAAAATAATCGATGCCGCAATCATCGACCCCGCGGAAATCTCCTGATGGATCGCCAAATAGGCGCCAGTGCCGAGAATGAGGGATTGGATGGCGAGCCTCAGGCTTTTGGTCACCGAGCCGTAAAGCGACTGGCAGTTTCCGGAATGATTTCCTATGTCAATAGATTTTCCGTGAACATTTTGCCAATGCTCGCGGAGCGTTGTGAACATTCCCATAGCCGCGACGGCCTCGGCATTCCGTCGCACCGATTGCGCGATGGCCTCTCCCTTGCCGGCCGCGGCCTGCGCCTGCTCAACAACCCTGTGGGAGCTTCTCTCATTCAAGAATGCGACGAAGACCAATATTCCAGCGCCACCGATGCCGAGCAGACCGAGGGCCGGGTGAAGCGCGAACGCGACGAGCAGATAGAAGGGCATCCATGGCAGGTCGAAAATAGCCAGGGCGCCCGTTCCTCCGAGAAACCGTCGCACTTGGTGCAGATCATGCAAGGGTTGTGTGCATTTCTGTAGATGATTGCCCGAAAGGACGCCCATCGTGAATTGCGCAAAGGCGGCATTGCTCAGCTGGTGGTCGAGAAGATTGCCGAGCCGCGCCATGACGCGGGTGCGGCAGAATTCGAACAAGCCATAAAACACAAAAAGGACGGCCACCAAAATCCCGAGCGCCACCAAAGTCGGCACGCTCCGGCTTACCAGCACCCGGTCATAGACCTGCAGCA
>CAYWBS010000078.1:0-2024 GCA_964456215.1 uncultured Hyphomicrobiaceae bacterium | reverse complement strand
TTGGTTACCATGCTGAAACCGGCAACCCCAAACAAGCCTGACCGGACGTAGCGCGTCAGCTTGGCTCTTGGCGCATCTGAATTGCTCGAGGAAAGATTACGCATATGCAGTTCCGACCGCCCTACCGTTCGCAGTTATTCTGCCAAGAAGCCATTAAGAATCCGCTTCGTAACGATTGGAAATTTTAACGATCCGTGAGCAGGGGGAGATTTGGGGGAGGTGCCAAGAGCTCCGGACCTTTTGGCTAAGACGAAAATCTGTCCAAGACAATTAAGATAGCCTTGATCCTGCAAGACAAATCACCAAAATGGCGGCAAAACTTCAGGCAATCGAAGGAAAATCCAGATTGACCCACAGCCCTAATCTACAGTGTGGCGATTCAGTTGGAGAAGAACCAGTTTTTGGTTCGTCAAATCACCGCCCACTGATTCTCGAATTAGCCGCGGCAATGAAGAGCGATGGGCTCAATCGGCTTCCAAAACAGTTCGTAATTGCAAGAACATTACCCGCGCAATTCAAGCACTGGCAAATGCAGGTTTTTTCGGGTTGGACCATCGCTCATGCCGCCGAGTTGCCACTTCTCTCCGTACTCGGCCAGACAGGCGAGTGCGTGGGCATGATGATCGGGTGGGTAATTCAGAAAGGCGAGCTGCTACGCCATGGCGGTTCGCTTCAGATCGGTCAAGGACCGCATGGAGAAGACATCAATGAGACGTTGGCCGACCTCTGCGGCCGGTTCATTTGTCTCTACAAGGAGAATGGGCATTTGTGGGCCACTACGGATGCTGGCGGATTATTGTCGGTTGTTTTTTCGCAAAGTCGAGAAGCCCTGGCGTCAACGCCCACAGTCCTACGCGCCTACGGTCAACTTGATGTTGATGGAAGACTTGCAGAAGCATTTGGCATACCCGAACGCTATGGCTGATACCCCTTCGGCCTGACCCCATTCAAAGGTGTGTCTCGCCTTTTACCCAATCATGCGATTTGTCTAGATGATTGGCAGATCAAACGTATTTGGCCGACCAACGGAGCCTACCTGTCGCCAGGCAAAGATCCAGGCCAAACGACAGCCTTAATCGCAGACAAAGTGCAATCCAATGTAGGCGCGGTCGTCAAAGAGGGACGGGGCTATATTCATCTTACCGCCGGTTTTGATTCCCGCATGGTGCTCGCCGCAAGCCGGCCATACATCGGGTCGTCTATTTTTGAAACGATCAGAAGTTCTTCGTTGGGAACTCGTCTTGACTGCTTGATCGCTGCTGCGCTGGCCAAAAGGTTTGGACTCGCCCACGAGTTCTTGGACTTCGTCGAGCCAGGAGCGCACGAGGTCAATAGTTGGCTATGGCGAACTGGATATTGTATTTACGATGCAGTCACTCAGTTGGCCGCTACGATCAAGAAATACGACCGCCGCTGCCATTCTCTCACGGGAACCTGCGGCGAGATTGGCAGAGCCTACTACTGGTCGGCTGCCGACATAAACGGCGATGAAGTTGATGCGCAAACTCTGGTGGAAAGACTCAAACTGCCGGTAACGGCGATAACTTTAACAAAGGCAGAAAAATGGTTGGTGGGCTTACCTGTGAGTAAGCCAAGCTTGATTTGGGATTTGGCTTATATTGAGCAACGATTGGGCTGTTGGGGCGGTCCGAGTGTCTATGGACACGATGTATCACATCCTTCACTCAGCCCGTTCAACAGTCGTAATATTTACAAAAACATATTATCACTTCCTGAAGAATACCGGTGTTCCCATGACTTTGTCCGAGCATTCATTAAGCGTTTGTGGCCGGATCTTTTGCAGGTTCCTTTCAATCAGGCGTACGGATTAAGACGGCTGCTTTTCTTACGAGCGGAGATCTCAAGACTTCTCCCGAATAATGTGAAGCGGTTAATCAAGAAGTACGGGGGATGAATAGGTAAACTCCTATTCTCCTTGAAAAAGGGAATTCTAAATCCTCCAGTGGGCTAGCTGTTTAGTCCCGGAGAGTGATGGAATCAGTTTATCTGAGACTTCATCATTC
>CAYWBS010000077.1:0-9617 GCA_964456215.1 uncultured Hyphomicrobiaceae bacterium | reverse complement strand
TGTCGCCGATTGCCAAGCTGACAGCGAGCCAGGCGATTTATCACTTCCTGTCAGGATATACGGCCAAAGTCGCGGGAACGGAGAAAGGGGTAAGTGGTGTTCAGGCAACTTTCTCGACCTGTTTCGGCGCCCCCTTCATGCCGCGCCATCCGAGCGTATATGGCAGTCTGTTGCAGCGCTTCATCGCCAAGCACGATGTCAATTGCTGGCTCGTAAACACGGGCTGGACCGGCGGACCATATGGCGAAGGCCGCCGCATGCCGATCGTTGCGACCCGCGCGCTGCTGTCGGCGGCCTTGGACGGCACATTGAACTCCGCCGACATGCGCACCGATCCGATCTTTGGACTAAGCGTCCCGGTCGCCGTCGAGGGAATGGATCCAAAGATCCTCAATCCACGGGAAACCTGGGCGGATCCGGCAGTCTATTATTCCCAGGCCAATGCCTTGGTCGACATGTTCGTTGAGAATTTCCACAAGTTCGCCGCGCATGTCGAGCCCGACGTTTTAGAAGCCGGGCCCCGGCGTGCTGCGGCGACGAGCTAGGCGCAAACAGAGTCCATTGAGGATCGGAATCCCGGACCAGGGATAGAGCCAGAGGGCTGCAATTCGGTGCAGCCTTTTCCTTTCAGGTCCAGCCTCTTATAGATTAATCAGATGATTGATTCGAAACCATCGTTAGCAGCGTGATCGCGACGCGACCAGCCGCCGCGGCCAATGACGCAACATGAACGGCAAAGCGAAAGGCGTGGTCGCCGGCGGCCACGAGATCACAGTCAAAGCCGCCGCTGAGATCCTCGAAGATGGCGGCAATGCTTTCGATGCGGCGCTCGCCGGAATGGCTGCGGCTTGCGTTGCCGAGTTCGTGTTCTGCTCCCCGGGCGGCGGTGGCGCGCTGATGGCCCATCATGCCGCGCGCCGCGAAACTCTCCTTTACGATTTCTTCGCGCAGACACCAAAACGGATACGAACCAGGGACCGACTCGATTTTTATGCCATCCAGGCGGATTTCGGACCGGCGACCCAGGAATTTTATATCGGCGCCGGATCGACCGCCGTTCCTGGGTTTATTCCGGGCATTTTCGCTATCCATAAGGATCTCTGCCGGCTGCCTCTGGCGCGCATTTTCGAGCCGGCCATACGGGCAGCAAGGGACGGCGTCGAAATTTCGGCCTTCGAGGCCTATCTGTTCACCATTATCGCGCCGATCCTGACCGCCTGTCCCGAGGCCAGGGAGCTGTTCGCCCCGAAGCGCCGCCTCCTCAAGGAAGGCGACATCTACCGCAATGGAGCGTTCGCCCGAACTCTGGAGGCCCTGGTCCGGGAGGGGCTCGACTTCTTTCGGACCGGCGAGCTCGGCAGAGCGATCGCCTGGCAATCGGATGAATTTGGCGGACATTTGTCGCTGGAGGATCTATGCGCCTTTGAGGTCATTCGCCGCCCACCGCTCGAATGGTACCACAGAGATTGGCGGATCGCCCTCAACCCGACGCCGGCGGCAAGCGGCGTGCTTATCGCCTTCGGTCTTGGCTTGTTGGAAAAGATCCTGCCGCCCGGACGCGCACCAGACCCGGTCCTGCTGGCGCGCATATTGAAAGCGACCGTCACTGCGCGGGCCGCTGCCGGATTGGCTCCGGAGCAACTCTGCGAATACGATGTCATTGCCGCCCATTTGAAGGAATTGCAGGACCTTGGTCCGGTAACACGGGGTACGACCCATATCAGCGTCATCGATAGCGACGGCAACGCCGCCGGCGTGACGGTCACCAATGGCGAAGGTAACGGCCGCATGATGGGCGACTTTGGCTTCATGCTCAACAATATGCTCGGCGAAGAAGACCTCAATCCGGGCGGATTTCATCGCTGGCGGCCCGACACGCGGCTATCGACGATGATCGCGCCGACTTTAATGCACGGACCTGCCAATCAGATCGTCGTGCTCGGCTCCGGCGGATCGAACAGGATTCGGAGCGTAATATTGCAAACTGCGATCAACATCATAGACCGCGGCCTAAGTCTCGATGCGGCCATCGCCGCACCGCGTCTCCACGTGGAAAAGGACGATCAAGTCAGCTTTGAAGATCTTTTTCCAGCCGCCGAACGCCACCGGCTGACAGACGCATTTCCGGAAGCTCATGACTGGCCGGACCGCAATCTCTTTTTCGGCGGCGTCCATGGAACTGAACGACTGGGCGACGGCACGTTTGTCGGCGCGGGAGATGCGCGCCGCGCCGGGTTTGCGATAACGGTCGGTTAGAGCATATTCCGACCAAATATCGCGGGCGTGGCCGCTCAGAACGAGCCCCGGAGATCCGGCGGCAAAATGAGCGTATCAACCATATGGAGTACGCCGTTCGATGCCTCGATATCCGCCGTCACGACTTTGGCCTTGTCGACCATAAACTCCTTAGTTGCATCGACCGCAAGTTCCTCGCCCTGAAGCGCCTTGAAGTTCTGCGACTTGCCGGCAAAATCTTTCGAAAAAAGTTTTCCGGAAAGCACATGATATTTCATAACGATGCCAAGGCCCTCCTTATTGGAGGGATGAAAGAGTGCCGCGAAGAGCCGTTTCGGCACTTTGGCGAAGGCCTCATTCGTCGGGGCAAAAACGGTATAGGGCCCGGCGCCTTTCAGAGCGTCTTCAAGGCCGGCCTGTTTGACCGCTTTGACGAACGTTGAGAGATTTGGCGCTTTGGTTGCTGTCTCGACAAGATCGTCCGCCGACGCCGGAGACTGCACGAAGACGGCTGCCAGCGACAAGCACAAAATCGAAATCAGATTACGCAGATCAATCATCGGATTTTCGGCCCCTTCCAAATGAACGTCACAGCGCAGCATTTAGAGGGTAATTCAGGAATACCCAATCAATTTTATGTAATCTCTTTGTCAAGATTTTCGCCACCGGCGTTTCTGGCCCGAATGGATTAAAAAAGCCGACCGCTCAGCAAGACATTTGGAGAAACTCATTTGCAGCGAACAGGGCGAGGAACGGCAATCCCTTGTCTTGAAAGGCTTCCGCTGCGCCCTCAAGGCGGTCAACCAAGGTGACGACCAGTACGACCTGTCCGCCCTCTGCGTGCACAATATCCACTGCCTTCAACGCGGAGCCCCCCGTCGTCGTAACGTCCTCAACAAGGACGACCCGCTTTCCGGCCAATGTTTCCCCCTCCGCGAGCCCCTCGATCAAGCTTTTGGTGCCATGCTCCTTAGCCCGTTTGCGGACGAAAAAGGCCTTGACCGGTCGACCCTTGGCAAAGCTTGCGGGCGCCATCACGGAGACGATCGGAACCGCGCCCATTTCGAGACCGCCGATCGCGTCGGCATTTGCGCGCGCCATTGCGTCCAGCAATAACGCCGAAATCAACGACGCTCCCTCCGGGTCAAGCATTGTCGGCTTCATGTTGAAATAGAAGCTGCTCGACTTGCCGGACACCAATTTTATGTCGCCGCCGGTCTTAAAGGATCTTTGCTGGATGATCGACTTAAGACGTTGTCTCGCGCCCTTGGACTCGGCGTCGACGCGGTAGATGTGAGAGACGTCGGCCGTCATGGGTCCTCTCCGATAAATGCCGCCGCAATTCCCTGAATCCTGACGCCGGGCCATGACCCAAGGGCGCCGCCATGTCAAGAGCCGCTATGCCTTGACCGACTTCACTTGCCGATTTTCCCGTCCCACGCTTCGTAATCGGCGCAAATGCGTTCCGTGTCGGCGGCGCTGAGCGACGAGCGGAACAAATCACAATAGTGCGGTCTTGAAGATTCGTTCTGAGAACCGTTCAGCCTGAAATGCCTGCAGCGGTGGCAATTGCCGAATGTCTTCAATTGATTTCTCTCAATTTCCTGCGCCAATATAGCATGCAGTGCCGCGACAAACCCACGGCGGCATTCTGGCGCGATCGCTTTGACATAGACCTCAAGACGCTGCCAGGGATCCCAGGCCAACGTTTTTGATCCGGCGACGGTAAGCGTCAAGGCCACCGATCTGCCATCACCCGCACGGTTTTTCTTCTCGATCAGACCTTTGCGTTCGAGCGACTTTAGAGTCTGTGAGACGGTCCCCTTGGTGGCCGCCAAATAATCCTTAAGCGCGCCGGGCGCGTTTGAGAACCGGTTGCAGCGCGCAAGATAACGCAGCGCTTCCCACTGGGCGGGGTTAAGGTTGGTGTCGTGCTCCGCCGAACGCATCAAGCGTGCGACACGCTCCAAAAGCGACGCGATACCGAATGTTTGTACGTTTGGATCCACGCCTTCGCCACCCTTCGACGCAAAGACCCGCGATCGCATCGTTAGTATCGAGTCGAAATCGTCGTGGCAAGGGGGAGAACAGTCTGTGAGCATGTTTCGCTGGGGATAGAAGGCCATCTCGCGGCAGAGTTCATCGAGAAACGCGGGAAAGACGTCAAAAACCCGGCAGCACCAGCACTTGAGGTTTCGTCGGCAGCTCCGCGCGCGACAGGACAATGGTCGGGGTTTCGCTGATTTTGACTTCAAACCTTTCCTTCAACTTTGCAAGGAATCCGTTGAGCGTACCGTCGCCGAAAAAATGCATGGGCAGAACGAGGCGAGCGTGAAGCTCTTCCAACACTTTCATCATGCCGTCATGATCCAGCGTGAAGGTTCCGTCGACCGGCACCATGACAACATCAAGACGCCCGATTTGCCCAAGTTGCTGCGCCGTCAGCTCATGGTGCAAATGGCCGAGATGGCCAATGCACAGACCGGCCACCTCAAAGATGAAGATAGAGTTGCCAAAGAGTTCCGTGCCCCCTCCCGCCCAGGTCCGGATATTGGTCGGTACATTGCGGATAAGCACGTCGCGCACTTGCAGGCTGTGCTCAGCGTGGCCGCCCTCCGGATTCCAGCCGCGCAGAACGTGGGTGATCTTTGGGTCGGGAAAATCCGTGTAGTGGGTCTCGTGGGCATGGTTCATCGTCACCACATCGGGAATGACACCCGGCCCCGCCCAGCCTGCATAGTCGGTGGCGATGCGCACACCGGCGGCAGTTTCAATGAGAAAAGTCGAATGGCCGACAAAGGACACGCGCACCTCCGTCTTATTGAGGGCGGTGAATTTCATCTCAGCAGGAATGACATTTGGTGCTTGCTCCGCGACGGCTAGACAATTGCTCACGGCTGGTGCGGCCAAGACCGGACGAACACATAGAAGGGGCAGCGCAAGCCATGCTGCCGCAATAAGAATGAATTGACGCCAGACCGCCATCGTTTCCCTCCTGGGCTTAAGCCTGTCTCAATTGCCAGCCCGCCGGCACTTCTTATCCAATCCTCCCAGAAAAGATGGCTTTTGGAAGGCTTGAATAAAAAGCGGATTAGTGGCCCCTATACGGGATCGGCGGCACATATTTTGCGCCAGAGGACTCCATTTTAAAAGTGTGTCGTCGTGGAATTGGGTCAGGTGACCTGGTGGAAATGGGTGTCCGTCAATCAACAGGCGAAACATGTCTTTTAGACATTACGTTTGTTCAACCACGCGACTTGAACCGTTTTCCAAACAACCGACGGTCCAAATGAAGCGGCT
Organism: uncultured Hyphomicrobiaceae bacterium; assembly: GCA_964456215.1. GTDB lineage: Bacteria > Pseudomonadota > Alphaproteobacteria > Rhizobiales > BFAS01 > MnTg02. The sequence goes on along the minus strand of CAYWBS010000077.1, from coordinate 4,082 downwards.
TAGGTGTGCAAAGGATTGATTTGGGAAGACGTTTCGGGATTTTGTGGCCGTGAAGCCGGAAATCTGCTGTCTAAATCTACTCTTCAAAGTCGGACTTTGCTGCAATCGCGTCTTAGCTCTCCTAAGGCGTTGGTAGCAGACTTGTCATTCCACTCATTGGACACTTCCAAAAAAGCTCGCCGAATCGTGTCTGATCTGATCCACTGTATATTGGCGGGTGAGGTGGCGGTAATGGCGCGCAGAGCGGGTCTGTTCGATCCTGATGAGTGGCATGTGGCCGTGCCGCGGCGGGCGCCCCTTGCAACCTTTGAGCGCTGTTTCAAAAAAAACGGTGCATCGAATAGAGATGCCGACGTCTTCAAGACCTGTCTGAGGTCCGTCCAGTCCGGCTGCCTCTGCTGCCGCCCGCCACGTTATCCCTGAACGAGGCGGGGCCCGGCACGGGGTGAACGGACCGAAGGGAGTATTTGGAACTGTCCAAGCGCTATTTGCCGCTGCCAAAGATAAGGGCAAAATGACGAACGAAATGCACGCCATGGAATATCGCTAAATATTAGAAAAAAAAGATTTCGCGGGAGAAATAACTTGATTAAATCACAAAAATCTTTCAAGAATAATATATTAAATAAAATTTTATTTAATATACCCAACAATTACTCGGATAATAACTCAGGCTTTTTCTCAGAACGACTTAAAGTTGTTAAATTTTTACCTTCGCGTTTAAGTGTCGCTTTAATTCTCTGTGTAATCGTCTCCGCTACATTCCTTTCGATGGAGGCGACCATTAGCACCACCCCGCAACATGGAACGATCCAGGTATCATCAGCCTCTGAGCTGATGTCGGCCCTGTCGACAGCCACTGGCGGCGAGACGATTGTGCTTGCCTCGGGTCAATACGGTGATGTCACGATATCGAATTTGAAACTTCCAAATGAGGTGACGATAACATCCGCCGATAGCGCCGACCCGGCCGAATTCAACAAAGTGAATGTGTCGGGTGTCGAAAATCTAACTTTCAATAATATTTATTTCCACTTGGTGCCGGATGAAGATACAGCCGGGCATACCAACGCTCTGCGAGTATTTGGCAGCGAAAATATAAAGGTTCTGAATTCCAAGTTTGAGGGTGGTCCCGCGATTTCGGGATCGCCGGAAGACGTGACGCCAGGCCAACAAGATCCATCCGGCAATATTATCGGCTTACCGGCTGGCACTGCGGTTGGAGTAAATCAGAGTACAAATTTTACTTTCGACAACAATGAAGTCACGTATTTCTCAAAAGGGATTGCACTCAGCGGATCAGGTTTTGTTATCACGAACAACGAGGTTCATGATTTGCGTTCGACGCCCCTGCGCGGCGGCGACGTGAGCAACATATTGATTGAGGGAAACCATTTTCATAGCTCTCATCCCTGGAGTTTTGGCGGCTTGGGCGATCATGGTGATTTGGTCCATTTTTGGACTCGCCCCGAGATACAGGATGGACCGAGCGAAAATATCCGAATCGTCAATAATTTCTTCGAGCAAGGACGCGGTGACGCACTGCTTGGTATTTATCTAGATGACAATGGCAGTGGCGTTGGTTTCACGAACGTTACAATCGAGGGAAACATTATCCACAATGGCAACCGCCAAGGGATTCGCCTCGAAAACGTCTCCAACTCGCGCATTACCAACAATACACTGCTACAAGCAGACGGTGATCAAGGTGACGCTCCGACAATAATATTGAAGCAGGAATCTAACAATCTCGTTATCGAAAAGAATGTGCTGTCCGGGAGCATAAGTTTGGACATCAGCGATGCAGTTGCCCCCAGTATTTCCTCGAACGACAATTTGATTGTACAGCGAATCAATCCAGACGCCGCCGACTATGTGGGCAATTTCTATGTCAATCCGCTTGCCGCATACCCAACTTTGGCTGACCTGAAAATTATTCCGGGCAGTATCGCTGACTCGAATGGCGTGGGCTCGCCATTGACACAGTTCGATACGCAACCAGAGACGCTGAACGGATTTGTTACAAGCGAGTCCGGAACGGGCTTGAATCTTTTATCTCAAGCTTTTGATGTGGAGCACCTTTTTGGTCCGGAGGGCGGCGTTGATACTACTGGTGCCGAAGTGGAATGGAGTTTTGGCGACGGCGGGAGTGCGGCGGGCCTAAATCCGTCACATACTTTTGCTCATGCCGGCGAATATGCCGTCTCGGCAACCGTCACGCTCAGTGATGGGCGCAGCATTACAATTGATAAAGCTATTGTCGTCGAGACGCCGATTGCGCTAACCGCCAATTTCGACGACGGCGCGCAAGACACATCCGACATCGTCAACCCTGTAAAAGTTGGCAATGAGGTAACTTTCGAATCGGGTTTGACCGGACAGGCGGTTCGCCTCAATGGCGGTCTTGTCACTTATGATGCCAAGCCGGAGTTTTTCAACAATTCCGAATACACGCTTTCGTTCGATTTTAAAAAAGACGCCGGCGCTGAGGATTCAAACGGTCGCGTCATCAATTTCTCGGGCAGTTTTGTGCTGACCATTCAATCCGATGGCGTGCACGCGGCTGTATCCACGAGCGCAGGAACGACATGGCTCAAAGCCGACGGCATTGGCATCAAAGATGCCGATTGGCACCGCGTCACGCTGACTTTCTCCGGTGAAGACGGTACGGCCCTCCTCTATGTCGACGGCAAGGAAGTCTGCCGCGCCGAAGGACTGCAAGGCGCGGTTCAGCTCGGCTTGACTTCGCATGATCTCCATATCGGGAATCCATGGGGCGAAGCGTTCCCGGGCCTCATCGACAATGTCAAATTCGTACGTGGCGCCATGAGCGGCCAGCAGATCGAGTCTTGGGATCAAACGTGGGAGACGATTACGACGCCGCAAACGCCACCTGAAACGAATTCGGCTCCCGATCAATCAGGCCAGTTAGACCCCACCAGCACACTCGAACAGACCGCCGCGCCCGATCCCCACGCAGACCTCATTGAGATTGTCATGGATCAGTCCGGCGCCATCGTCGGCGGAAGTGCCGGAGGTGACCTGTTCATCGGCTCCGAAGCACGCGACGTCGCCAAAGGCCTGGCGGGGGATGATGTGTTCTTGATGGGTGCCGGAGACGACCACGTAAATGCCGGTGATGGCGATGACGAAATGCATGGGGGAACGGGGAACGATTATCTTCACGGATTCGCAGGCTATGATACGGCCTATGGCGGAGACGGAAATGATCATATCTACGCCAACCTTGCTTATGGAGAGGCCGGCGATGATCAGCTCACGGGTGAGAATGAGATAGGCGATACGCTTTACGGCGGAGATGGGAACGATAAGCTCATCGGGTTTTCTGGTGACGACAGTCTTTACGGTAACGCTGGCGACGATGTCTTAAATGGCGGTGACGGTACTGATGTCCTTGATGGCGGCGATGGCGCGGATAAACTCTGGGGCGGGAGCGGCAATGACATTTTGCTGGGCGGCACTGGAGCGGATTTAATCGGAGGTGACGGCGGCGACGACTTTATCGATGGCGGCGACGGTGCGGACAAGTTGAGCGGAGGTGATGGCGACGACACGTTTGTTCTTGATGTTCTGGACAGTGTGCATGGCCACAGCGGAATCGATACGCTGCTGTTCGCCGAGGGTGACGCCAGCAATGTGGAATTGTCCGAATTAGATATCTACAGCATCGAAGCTGTGGATATGCGGAACGGCGCCGCGAACACGCTTTCGCTCAGCTATCGAAACATTCTGCAATCCGAAAATGACACGCTGATCATCAGGGGCGACGCCGAGGACAAAGTCATCCTCTTTGAGACGATGGAACATCTGGGCACGATCGAAATGAGTGGAGAGACGTATCAGCACTATGCGTTCTCTCAGTGGTCGCACTACACAGAATTGTACGTGGACACCGACATTCAGATCGAATTCCCGCATAGCGACCCGGACGCCTTGGTTTGACGGGCGTTTACACCGCGACTACGGATTTACTGACTAACAGTAGTGTTTTAATAGGCCGGCTAGCTGTTTAGTCCCGGAGAGTGATGGGTTGGATTTCTTTTGAACCGATTTGGGTCTTC
>CAYWBS010000076.1:0-9667 GCA_964456215.1 uncultured Hyphomicrobiaceae bacterium | reverse complement strand
TTATGAAGAATAACGCCATCCTGCCAAGCGTAACCGCCGTGCATCCCGACATAAGCCCCCGTCCATTGTCCGCTTTGTGCTGAGGATGCGAAGGATAGGAAAAACAAAGCGGCAATCAGTCGATATCCCAGACACGCCATACCGCTGCCTCCTCCCACAAATATCAATCTCGCCCGGCCGCAAACTAGGCGCAATCGGTCGCCCGGCAAAGTAAGGTATGATTAACTGCGAGCGCAATCAATCCCACGGCCGCGGTAACTGCGGCCAATACAGTGGCTGCCTTCATAAATGACTCCACCTTCCCGCGTGTTAGCTTTTGAAAAAAAACGAGAAACGATTCGTCACATCGCGTCGAGAATGAACGCGGCTCTGTTAGGAATTCGGACAAGGAGTGTGTCTGAGTGGTCACATATGCAGCAACAAGCTGTGGAAGCGGCACCGCAAACGTCCGAGTCGGGCCATTTCCGCCCACAACAGCCCGGAACGCTCATGTCCGCTGTTGGGGCGAAAGCCGACGTGATTGTCTGCAATTTGGTTCGCCCAGCGCACCCTGAAGTACCCGGCGATCCGGCTCAAGGTGCGCGCTGACAAGTCCACGGCATAGCCGTGTGGCTTCTGGACACCTTAGACGCTCTCGGGCAGCGGCACGCCGGCTTTCTGAAACGCATCGGCCTGCCGATCCGCCACCTTGGCGAGATCGAAATCGGCGATCGTGTCGTTGAAGATCCGGTAATAATTCAGGCGGGCGTCGAGATGCAGAAAGACGCCGCCGAGGCCGATCGCCGCCCGGTCCATGAGCACGAACTCCCGCGGAACGGTTACGGGTCCCTTTTCCCTGAGCCCCTTGTGGACCTCGAAGGCCTCGCGGCGTCCATACGCCCCGGGTTTGACGCCGTCGGCGATCGAGCGCTCGCGATCGTCGAGCAAGGGCCCATAGATGAAATGCGCCCAGATATTCAAGATGTCGATGAGCTCGTTCGAGAGGCCGCGAAAGCCCCAGGTCTCGTAGGCATGGACGACGAGCGCGCGATCCTGTCTTTCAAGGCCGTGATAGAGATCCATGACGCCTTGGACGAATTTCGGCGCGAAGCCGCGCATGCAGCCGTAATCGAGAAGGTTTATGCCCGCGGCCCTGCCGTTGTCGTCCTCGAAGATCGTGTAGTTGCCGAGATGGGGATCGCCGTGAATGATGCCGAAATGGCTGAACGGGTACCACCAGGCGCGGAACATGGCGCGGGCGATCCGGTTGCGCTCTTCAAGGGGCCGCGTCCTGTAATCCAAAAGGGGCCGGCCTTCGAGCCAGGTCATGGTCAGCAGACGCCGGGTGGTCAGCCCGGCGACGACGACCGGCACCCGGATCAGCGGCTCATCGGCGAAAATCCGCCCATATAAGGTCATATGCCGGGCTTCCAGCTCATAGTCCAGCTCCTCGCGGAGCCGCGCCGAGATCTCTTCGCCGACATGCGCCGTGTCGATCGCCGGGCGCATGCGCCGATGGATCGAAAAGACCACCGCCAGCTGATTGAGATCGGCTTCAACGGCCGACTGCATATCGGGATATTGCAGCTTGCACGCCAACAGCCGCCCGTCATGACCCCGCGCCCGGTGCACCTGGCCAAGGGAGGCGGAGGCCGCGGCGTGGCGCTCGAATTCGGCGAATGCCGCGCGCCACTCACCGCCGAGTTCGGCGGCCATGCGCCGCTTGACGAACGCCCAGCCCATTGGCGGCGCCTGGCTTTGCAACTGCGAGAGCTCGCTCGCATATTCCGCCGGCAGCGCGTCCGGAATCGTCGAAATCAGTTGCGCCACCTTCATGATCGGGCCTTTGAGCCCGCCGAGCGCCGTTGCCAGCTCGGCCGCGTTCCTGTCGTTGTCGGCATCGAGGCCGAACAGCCTTTGGCTGGCGAGGCGCGCGGCGACGCCGCCGACATTGGTGCCGACCTGCGCATAGCGCATCAGGCGCCGGCTGAAGCGGTTCGACTCTTCATCCGGGGGCGGCATCCGATCGGTCAATGAGGTCGTCCTTATGGCGGCGCCAACCCGGCTTGCCGACCTGGCGCCCAATGTTCAAATAACTTATATGGTCGCTCGCCCATCAAGCGTCCATCTCTTCGAGCTCATCGATCAGGCGCTCGATGACTTTCAGCCCCATGGACCAGAAACCGGGCTCGCTGGCATCCAGGCCAAAGGGTTGAAGAAGCTCCTTGTGGGGCTTGCTGCCGCCGGCGCGCAGCATTGCCAGATATTTTTCGGCGAAACCCTGCTCGGCCTTTTCGTAGACGGCGTAAAGGGAATTGACCAGGCACTCGCCGAACGCATAGGCATACACATAGAAGGGCGAATGAATGAAATGCGGAATGTAGCACCAGAAGGTCTCGTAGCCCTCTCTTATGCGGATCGCCGGGCCGAGGCTTTCCTTTTGCACGTCGAGCCAGATCTCGCCGATCCGGTCCGAGGTCAGCTCTCCCTCCCGCCGGGCGGTATGTAACCTGCGCTCGAAACTGTAGAACGCGATCTGCCGGATGACCGTGTTGATCATGTCCTCGACTTTCGAGGCGAGAAGCGCCTTCCGCTCGCCCGGCTCCGTCACGTCGGCGAGCAGCGCCTTGAACGTCAGCATCTCGCCGAACACGCTTGCCGTCTCCGCCAGGGTCAGCGGCGTCGGCGCCATCAGCGGGCCCTGCTCATTGGCAAGGACCTGATGCACCCCATGGCCGAGCTCGTGGGCAAGCGTCATGACGTCTCTCGGCTTGCCCTGGTAGTTGAGCAATATGTATGGATGGGCGCTCGGCACGGTCGGGTGTGAAAATGCGCCCGGCGACTTGCCGTCGCGTACCGGCGCGTCGATCCAGCGCTTGTCGAAGAAGTCCGCCGCGATACGGGCCATCTCCGGCGAGAACCGTCGATAGGCGCCGAGCACCTTGTCGCGGGCGGCCGTCCAGCCGATGGTCGCGCCCGGCTCCTCCGGCAGGGGCGCGTTCCGGTCCCAATGATCGAGCTTGTCCTTGCCGAACCAGCGCGCCTTGAGGGCGTAGTAGCGATGGGAAATCCGCGGATAGGCGCCGCGCACGGCCTCGACCAGGGCGGCGACGACTTCGCCTTCGACCCGGTTATCGAGATGGCGCGAATCGGCGACGTCCTTGAAACCGCGCCAGCGATCGGAGATTTCCTTGTCTTTCGCGAGCGTGTTGGTGATCAGCGTGAACAGGCGGACATTTCCATCAAAAACCTTGGCGAGCGCCGCCGATGCCTGCCGCCGCTTGGCTTCATCCTTCTCCAAAAGCCGGTTCAGCGCCAGCTCGATACTGACGTCCTGGCCGTCGATATCGAAGCGCAGCGCCGTCATCGTCTCGTTGAAAAGCCGGTTCCAGGCGCCGCGCCCGGTAACCGATTTTTCATGAAACAGTTTCTCAAGCTGTTCGTCGAGCTGATAGGGCTTTTCCTTGCGGAGATCCCTGAGCCAGGGCTCGTAGCGCTTGAGCGGCTCCATGGCGCAGCATTCCTCGAAGGCCGTGTCCTCTATATTGTTCAACTCCAGGGGAAAGAAGAGAAGGTTGGTGCTGATCGCGGTCAGCGCCTCCTGGACATCGCCGAAAAACTTGGCGCGCTCCGGATCGGATGTGTCGGCCGCATAAAGGAGACCCGCGAAGGAAGCGATGCGGCCGATCAGGTCCTGAAGCTGTTCAAAAGTCCGGACCGCTTCGCCGAGCGCGGCCCCGTCGCCGCCGCTGGCGAATTCGGCGAGGCGGCCCTGATAGCGGCTCTGAAACGCTGCCGCCTCGCGCCGCGCGCGGTCGACATCGGCCTTGAATTGCTCGCCGTTCGCTGCATCGTAAAGATCGGCGAGGTTCCATACGGGCATATCGCCGAGTGGCGCGGCCGGCGGCGAACCTCGCCCATCGGCGGCCGGACCGCACGGACATTCGCCCGGCGGACGCGCGTATCGTCCGCATATCGTGTCACCTGACAATGTACTATTCACTCCTTTAGGCTCGGCGGCGCCTCCTTCCCGGCGCTCCGCAAAACCACGCGGAACCCGGTGTCCCGGCCCTTAAACAACAAGCGTTCCAGGGCCGAATGTCAAAGTTGGGTTAACGGAAATTCGTAAATGGCCACCGAAATCCCACCACATTTTTATATGCCGCCATAAATTATTACACCTCATAAAAACTAAATTTACTCTTCTGGGCGAGGATGCCGCTTATCGGACGGATTGCTTGGCGCATTTTGAACATCTGTTTCAATATGCGTCTCGCCGCAAGGGACAAAACGAACCCTGAAGGCGAATTCGAGACGTCCTCGCGTTAGATAGTAAATGAGTACACGGCATGGCCAAATGCGTTCTGATTGTCGATGACGATCCCACACAGCGCCGGATCCTTGAGGAAGTCATAAAGCGTTTCGGCTATGACACACAGCTTGCGACCGGCGGCGAGGAAGCGGTTGAAATCATCGAAAATGACGTAAAGGACAGGGTTTCTCTTGTTCTTCTGGATCTGGTCATGCCCGGTATGGATGGCATGGCGGTCCTCGAAAGACTGCACATCAGTCGCGCCAAATTGCCGATCATCGTGCAGACGGCTCATGGCAGCGTCGACGCCGCCATAAGCGCGATGCGGGCCGGCGCCACCGATTTCGTGATCAAGCCGGTGAGCCCGGAGCGGCTGGAGGTTTCGATACGCAATGCGCTGAAAATAGAGGCGCTTGAGGGCGAAATCAAACGGATCAACAGGCGCAGCGCCGGCAAGCTGACATTCGACGACCTCGTCATCCGCAGCTCTTCGATGGAACGCGTCATCAATCTTGGCAGGCGCGCCGCCGCCTCCAACATTCCCGTTCTGATCGAGGGCGAAAGCGGCGTCGGCAAGGAACTTATCGCCCGCGCCATCCAAGGCGAGAGCGAGCGCGCCGGCAAGCCGTTCATCACGGTCAATTGCGGCGCCATACCGGAAAACCTTGTCGAAAGCATATTGTTCGGGCACGAAAAAGGGGCGTTTACGGGCGCATCGGAAAAACGCGTCGGCAAGTTCGTCGAGGCCCATGGCGGGACGCTTTTTCTCGATGAAATCGGCGAACTGCCCCTCGATGCCCAGGTCAAACTCCTGCGCGCCCTGCAGGACGGGGAAGTCGATCCGGTCGGCGCGAAAAACTCCGTCAAGACGGATTTCCGGCTGATCTCCGCGACCAACCTTAACCTGATCGACGAAGTCAAGGCCGGAAGGTTTCGCGAAGATCTTTATTACCGCATGAACGTCTTCCCGATCTGGGTGCCGCCGCTGCGCGAACGGCTCTCCGATGTCGGCGATCTTATTCACCATTTCCTGAGGCGGTTTTCGGCGGAGGAAGGCAAGCACATCGAGGCCGTGGATCAGGAGGCCATGAGGCTGCTGACCGCCTACACATGGCCCGGCAATGTGCGCCAGCTTGAAAACGCGGTTTTCCGGGCCGTCGTCCTTGCCGATGGTCCGTATCTGACGGTCAGCGAATTTCCGCAAATCGCCGCCCATGTCGAAGGTTTTTCGGCCGAATTGCCGCCGGCGCCGCCACCTGTTTCCGACACACCGACATTTGACGGTCCGGCGATGATCGGTTCCGAGATTTCCATTGCGCCCACGGCCTCGACCGTTCATCATGGAGCGGATAATACCGTGGGCATACCCGCGTTAAACGATTCCGGCGATGTCAGACCACTGCAGGCGGTTGAAGCTGATATGATCAAACTCGCCATGGGCCGGTATCGCGGCCGGATGACCGAAATCGCCAAGAAGCTCGGCATCGGACGGTCGACGCTTTATCGGAAGATGAAAGAAATCGGGTTGCAACCTCGCGTATCTTAACCATTTGTTAACTATTGAGGTTCTTCGAAGGGCAGCTGCTTGCATAAACGCAACACCCGGTCACGAAAGGTATAAATCCGAGCCGAAATCGCCGCCACATTCTGGCCAAAATTCGATCAGTCAGTTAGCTTGCCGGTTCGCGAGCGGGTGCGGGGAGGAAAGCGGATGGAGCAATTGGGAAAAGTCATGCGTAGCCTTTTTTTGTTGTCTGTTTTTACATTGATCCCATTCATTGGATCATCATCGGTTTACGCAATCGAACCGGACGCGCCTGACGAGCTGATCAGCCGCTCCGATGCCATCTCCCTGAATGTTCAGGAGAATCTTTCCGCCAAGTTCCGCAGCGAACCCCGCGACCGCAAACAAGATCATGGCGCCTTGGTGTCCTACTATACCGAGCGGGGCTTCAAGCCGCTGTGGGTCACGGAAGACGGGCTGAACGACAACGGGCGGGCCCTGATCGAAGGTATCCGGCAGGCCGGTGAATTCGGACTTGACGCCAAGGATTACACGCTTCCGGACGCCGATGAGTTCAAGACATATAAAGGTTATCCGGCGAAATGGCTGGCCAACAGCGAAGTCACGCTGAGCTACGCGCTGCTCGCTTATGCGCGCGACGCGCGCGGCGGCCGCCTCGATCCGAACAGCCTCAGCCGCTATATCGACTACAAACCACCTCTTCTCGATCCTCTGGCCGTGATGGAGGCGGTCGAGAAAGCGGCCGAGCCGAACGCTTACCTCGCGGATCTTCATCCCAAACACGAGCAATTCATCAGGCTGAAAAAGGCGCTCGCGGCAGAGCGCGCCAAGGCCGGGGAAACGAAGCCGGTGGTCTTCCTGCCGTCGGGACCAAGCCTGAAATATGGCATGACGCATCCCCAGGTCGCGCTGCTCCGCCGGCGGCTCGGCGTTCCCGAGCCCACCGGATATGGCGATACAAAGGTCGATACGCGGGACTATTTTGACGACGCTCTCGCCGAAGCCGTCGCGGCCTTTCAAAAAGAAAAGGGCCTCATGGCGGACGGCATCATCGGCCCGCAGACGCGCCGCGTGCTGAACCGGCGTCTGCAAGGCCGCGCGAAGACGATCATTGCCAATATGGAGCGCTGGCGCTGGATGCCTGAAAAGCTGGGCAAGCGTTATGTCCAGGTGAATATTCCCGAATTCCGCTTCCGCATCATGAGCGGCTCCAAGCTTATTCATTCCGAGCGCGTTGTCGTCGGCAAGGTGACGAACAAGACGCCGATCTTCAGCGATGAGATGGAAACCGTAATCTTCAATCCTTATTGGTACCCGCCCGTCTCCATCGTCAGGAACGAGATCCTCCCCGGCGCGCGGCAAAACCCTGAGTTCATCTATCGAAACGGACTTCAGATTTCCAATGCCGACGGCCGGCCGATCGATCCCGAGTCCATCGACTGGTATTATGCCGAGGCAGGTCAGATGTTCTTTCGCCAACCGCCGGGGCCCGGCAACGTCCTTGGCGTCGTGAAATTCCTGTTTCCCAACCGCCACCAGGTCTATATGCACGATACGCCGACCAAGTCGCTCTTCGACAAGCCGGTCAGGACTTATAGCCATGGCTGCATGCGCGTCCGCGATCCGCGGAAGTTCGCCGAGATCGTCCTGAATTATGATAAGGGCTGGTCAAGGGCGCGGATCGAGCGGATGATCGCGTCGGGCGAAAACCAGCCGGTCACGCTCGATACCAAGCTCCCCGTTCATGTTACCTATTTCACGGCAGTGGTCGATGACGACGGCAAGCTGAACATCGATGACGATGTCTACCAGCACGACGCGCGCGTCCTTGCCGCGCTCGACGGCCGGCCGCTGCCACCGGAGCCAAAGGAGAAGGTGGAACCGCCGAGGCCGCCCGGAAACTTCCGGCGCCGCGATCCTTTTGGACAGGGCTTCTTCCGGCGGATGTTTGAGTTCTGACCGCCAATACGATTGATGACGGGACAGAAAGAGCGGTGCGCCAACGCGCCGCTCTTCGCATCTTCGCCACCGGCCTCGGCATCCCGGCGTCACAAAGACGCGCACTGGATCACTGTCCCGAATTCCCCTTATTACCCCCGAAAAACCGCCGAAATAACGGGATCGACACGGCAATAAACGCGTTTCTTGGCGCCCCGCCTTCATTTCTTCGCATTTTGCCGAATACTAATGATTAACCAATTGCCATCAATATCAAGGCATTGGACCGCCCGATTGTATGCGCGAGTTATATGGGCGGCTCCGAAATCAAAAGTTGGATCGGGCGCGATCTCGAGTGTCAGAGATTTATATGCGACGGGGACAGTTTCGCGTTAGCTTGAAAAGCAGGGCCGCCGCCGGCGCCTTCTTTGCCTTTTTGCTGGTCTTGCCGGCCTTCCTTCTCGCCTTTTCGCTTACATCCGGCACGGCGCAGGGAAACGCGAGCCGGCAGCGAACGATTTCCCTGTACAACATCCACACCAAGCAGACCCTTCGGGTCACCTACAAGAAAAATGGCAAATTCGTCGCCAGCGCCATGGCTGAAATCAATCAGCTCATGCGCGACTGGCGGCGGGACGAAGCGACAAAGATGGACCCCGAGCTGATTGACCTTCTGTGGTCGATCCATAGCGAGCTTGGCTCCCAAAAGCCGATCCATCTGATTTCCGGCTACCGGTCGCGCAATACCAATGATTTGCTGCGCCGCGTCCAGGGCGGCCAGGCGCGCAACAGCCGGCACATTCTCGGCAAGGCCGCCGACGTCCATTTTCCCGATATTCCGGTCAAGCGGCTGCGCAATTCCGCTCTCATCCGCGAGCAGGGCGGCGTCGGCTATTACCCGACCTCGGCCATTCCTTTCGTCCATGTCGACACCGGCCGCGTGCGCCACTGGCCGCGTCTGCCGCGCTATGAACTGGCGGCGCTGTTCCCAGGCGGGCGCAGCAAGCACATCCCCGCCGATGGCCAGCCGATCACCAAGAGCGACTACATGATCGCGATGGCCCGGCTCACCCCCCGGCAGAAGCACGAAATCCAGCTGGCCCGCGGCGATACGCGCCCGGCATCCAGGCCTTTCGGGACGATCCTTGCCGGGCTTGGCGGCAAACTTCCCTGGAGAGGCGCGGAGCCGTCACGGCCGGCGCCGGCCGCCGAGCCCCGGCCGGCCTCCTACCAGGTGGCCTCCACGGATGCCTCCATCGGCGTCGCCTACCGGCACACCAGTCTCAGCCGTCCGGGCGTCCGATTGCCTGACGAAGCGAATTCCCCCTTGCAGGGATGGGCACGCGCGCCGGCCTTTGATGAAGAGCATCCCGATGAGCTGAGCTATCAGCCGTTCCCCATCCTGCCGCTGATGGGCGAGCAATCGATCAGCATGGATAAGGGCCTGGCGCGCCTTTCCCATCCGGACCAGACAAAGATCTTCCTGCTGCTTGAACGGCCCGACATGGTCATCCCGCTGACCTTCAGGCCGGGCCTGCAATTCGCGGAAATGCTGTGGGCGTCCCAGTTCAAGGGCAACGCCGTGCCCAACCTGTTCTCGGGCACCTATTACGCGAAGGCGGACGACCGGCGGCCCCTGCACCGCACCGCCCGGCGCTGACGCACTCACGGGATTATTGCCGGATGATTGCTGCTGTTGTTCCCAGCGGACGGGGTTCGCATTCGTGTCCATGCCACCCGCTCGGAGAGAGCCAATTACGGAATGTTTGAGGACTTTGCCCGCCAGACATGACCAATACGGGCGGGATTATGCATCCCGCCCGCAGGTAAGACTTCTGTTTTCCAAGGGCGACCCCGGCCCTAACGCTCAGTCAATGTTACGGTACCTTGGTCGCTTCGATGTCGGCCTTCGC
>CAYWBS010000075.1:0-9696 GCA_964456215.1 uncultured Hyphomicrobiaceae bacterium | reverse complement strand
TATCAATCCGCCGGCGGTTGTTACGCGCGACCATGCGTAGATCATCGATGCCGTGGACGTGGTCAGCATGGGCATGTGTGAAGAAGACGCCATCGAGCCTGGCGGTTCCCGCATCCAACAGTTGGTTTCTCATATCAGGCGAAGTGTCTACAAGGATCGATGTCCTTCCGCCGCCCCTTTCGTCGGCGCGTTCAACGAGAAGAGAGCAACGCCGCCGCCGGTTTTTCGGATTGGCCGGATCACATGCCCCCCAATCACCGCCAATCCGCGGCACACCGGCAGACGAGCCGCACCCAAGTACAGTAACCCGGAGACTCATGCGGCATCCGCCTCCAAAAAATCCCGCGGCCGCGGCACCTTTGAGAACAGACGGAAGAAGTTTTCTGATGTAACCTTTGCGATTTCGTTTTCGCTCGTGCACCTCAACTCAGCAAGTTTTTTCGCCGTATGCACGACATAGGCAGGTTCGTTCGGCTTTCCGCGATGCGGCACCGGCGCGAGATAAGGTGCATCCGTTTCAACAAGCAGCCGGTCCGCCGGGGCGGTCTGTGCGACTGATTGGATATCGGCGGCGTTCTTGAACGTCAAAATACCCGAAAAAGAAATATAGGCGCCTAGTGTCAGGCCACGCTCCGCCAGTTTTGGACCGGACGTAAAGCAATGTAGCAGGGGTGTAAAGGCGCCCTTCCCCATTTCCTCTTCCAGGATTGCGGCCGTATCTTCCTCGGCGTCACGGGAATGAATGATGAGCGGCAGGCCGGTTTCACGGGCGGCGGCAATATGAACGCGAAAGCTGTCTGCTTGCGTCTTTCGCGGCGAATTGTCGTAGTGATAATCGAGGCCTGCCTCGCCGATGCCGACGACTTTTGGATGCGCCGCCAGCCGGATCAACTCCTCCGGCGTGACGTCCGGCTCCTCGGCCGCATTGTGCGGATGGGTTCCTACCGAGCAAAAGACGTTGTCATAAGCTTCTGCGATGGCAAGGACGGTATCGAACCCACTTACCCGCGTGCAAATGGTGACCAGGAGTTTCACGCCTGCCTTAGTGGCGCGCCCCAACACGCCGTCACGGTCTTCCGCAAGGCTCGGAAAATCAAGATGGCAATGGCTGTCGACCAGCGCGAGGGACATGCCTGATGCTCCGCAATTATTCGTCCGCCTCAGCCATATCTTCCTCCACATAACGCGGGAAGACCGGCGCAGGCTTGGCAATCTTGGTTCCGGCCTCAAGGCGCCCGTCAGGGCCCAGGGCATCAAACGAACGCCGGTCCGGCGCTATGCCCAAGAGATCCAACATCCTCTCTGCGGAGGCTGGAATATAAGCCTGCGCCAAAAGTGCGACCTGCCGCAGAGCTTCGGCAGTGACATAAAGCACGGTCCCCATGCGTTCCGGATCGGTCTTTCTCAGAGCCCAGGGTTCCTCGCTGGTAAAATATCGGTTGGCGTCTGCGACAACGCTCCAAATCACTTCAAGCGCCCTGTGAAGTGCCAGGCGTTCCATTGTTTTGCGCGTCTTGGCCCCAAGGGCATCGGCGGCATCGAGCATCGCCATGTCGGCCTTGCCAAACGGCCCTGACGCTGGAATCTTCCCCTTGCAGTTCTTTGCGATCATGGAAAGCGAGCGTTGTGCGAGATTGCCGAGATCATTTGCAAGATCAGCGTTGATGCGGTTGACGATCGCTTCATGACTGTAATTGCCGTCCTGGCCGAACGGCACTTCGCGCAGAAAGAAATAGCGCAACGGGTCAACGCCATAATGGGAGGCCAACGCGAAGGGGTCGATGACATTGCCCACGGATTTCGACATCTTCTCGCCGCGATTAAAGAGAAAGCCGTGAGCGAAAACGCGCCTCGGCAGGTCCACCCTAGCGGACATCAGAAAGGCCGGCCAATAGACGGCATGGAAACGGATGATATCCTTGCCGATAATGTGCGTGTCGGCAGGCCAGAACTTTTGAAAAAACTCACATTCTTCATCGGGAAAGCCGACGCCCGTAATATAGTTCGTCAGCGCGTCCACCCAGACGTACATTATATGTTTTTCATCATCCGGAACCGGAATGCCCCAATCAAATGTCGTGCGCGAAATGGAGAGGTCCCTCAAGCCTCCTTTCACAAAGCTCACGATCTCGTTGCGCCGCGTCTCCGGTCCTATGAATTCCGGATGCTTTTCATAATGTGCGAGCAACCTGTCCTGATAGGCCGAAAGCCTGAAGAAATAAGACTCTTCCTGGACCCATTCGACTGGCGTGCCCTGCGGGGAAAGCTTTTGGCCTTTGCCGCCTTTTGTGAGTTCCGATTCATCGTAATAGGCTTCATCGCGGACAGAGTACCAGCCCGAATAGTTGCCGAGATAGATATCGCCGTTCGCTTGCATGCGCCGCCAGATTTCTTGTGAGGCACGGAAATGGCGCTTTTCACGGGTGCTGATAAAATCATCATTCGAGCAATTGAGCAGGGCGACCATCGCCCGGAATTTTGGCGCGTTAAGGTCGGCCAGCTCCACCACGGAGATGCCCTGATCCTTTGCCGTTTGCAGCATCTTGTTGCCATGCTCGTCCGTTCCGGTCAGAAAGAAGACTTTATGGCCATCGAGACGCTTAAAGCGGGCAATGGCATCCGTCGCGATGGCCTCGTAGGCGTGGCCGATATGC
Source organism: uncultured Hyphomicrobiaceae bacterium (assembly GCA_964456215.1). Classification (GTDB taxonomy): domain Bacteria; phylum Pseudomonadota; class Alphaproteobacteria; order Rhizobiales; family BFAS01; genus MnTg02. Next base: position 7,042 of record CAYWBS010000075.1, on the reverse strand, counting down.
GGTGCGCCATTCGGGTAGGAAATGGCGGTGGTGATATAGAATGGAGGTTTGTTGCCCATAACCCGCTATTCTTATGCCCCATGAGAGACCGCCGGCGATATCGCCACCGACAGCTATCGGGTGGCGGAAAGCGACGCAGCGGTTTCGAGCTTTTGGAATATCTCCAGTATTAGGTTTTTCCGGTCGAGATTAAGCGCCAATGCCTCAGCGCGCGTCTTTGTGACTGTTTCCCACAAGCACGCCCATTCCGCAAGATGGTTGGCAATAGCAAGACGGCGGACGAGATCGGCCTCTTGATTATCATGGGGAACTCCGGTTGCGGCCGATTTCACAAGGCGGTGCAGCATTTCATCCAGCAGGCTCTGGAACATTTGCCACTCGCTGGCAGCATTGGGCGGTGAGATGCGCTCTGCGAGGCTATGTATTTGCGCATAGTCCGCACGCGGCAAGGTTTGAAGTATGGCAATCAACTGCCTGTAGAGGTCGAGCCCGTCACCGCTCATCAATTCCAATGCCCGGCGTACACTGCCGCCGGAGAGCATGTCGAGACGCACAAAATCTTCGTCGGAAGGAAAATCAATATTCGCTGCCCGACATGCCGCCAATACAGCCGCGTGCAAGTCGTCCCTCGTCAGCGGCTGCAATTCCAGACGCTGGCATCTGGAGCGAATTGTTGCCAAAAGCCGACCGGGCATAGCGCTGATAAGCAAAAAAACACATTTTTTGGGGGGCTCCTCCAAGGCTTTCAAAAGAGCGTTTGCAGCATTATGATTTAGTTCATCGGCGGTATCGACAATAACGATCCGCCAGTTCCCTCCGGCGGCGGTCAGACCAAGAAAATCCCGCAAACGCCTCACCTCATCAACTGGTATTGACGCGGCGAATCGTTTTGTTTGTGTGAGCCACGGCCTGCGGAGGACGAGAAGATTCGGATGAGCAAGGCGGGCCACCTGCCGCGCCGTCAGCGAATTGCTGAAAATACCGAGACCGGCGGTCTCGTGGGTCATTCGTTCCGCTTCACCTGCGAGCAAGAATCGCGTGAACCTGTAGGCCAGGACAGACTTGCCAACACCTTCGGGCCCGGCAAGGAGCCAGGCGTGGTGCAACCGGTTGCTTTTGTAGGCTTCGAGGAGGTGCGCCTCCGCGGCCGCGTTGCCATGGAATTCAAAACTTTCCCTGGGATGTGCGAACCCTTCGAGCCGGTCAGCTTCCGGTGGGCCGTCAGACGCGGCCATGACGGGAGTTGCGGGGGGCGCCATCAGGGATTGAACCGTTCGACCACGGCTTGCCAGATTTCCTCGGAAATCTCATCTTCGGAATCTGTTGCGTCAATAACGACGCAGCGTTCTTGTTCCTGCTCAGCAATATTCAAATAGGCGGCCCGCAAAGTTTCGTGAAACTCCAGATCCTTGGATTCAAACCGGTCCGTCTCATGACCATTTTCCGCTTGGCGTTTTTTTGCCCGGCGCAATCCAACCTCGGCAGGCAGATCCAGAATGACCGTTAAATCCGGCTTGTTCTCGCCGACAACGATGCGTTCAAGGGCCGCGAGGAGTTCCGGCTTCACGCCACCCGCCTCGCCCTGATAGGCGCGGGTCGAATCATAAAAGCGGTCGCAAATAACCCAGACCCCGTCTTGGAGCGCGGGACGTATGGTATTTTCCAGATGGTCGTCGCGGGCGGCGAACAAAAGCAACGTTTCGGCAAAGGGTCCGACTTGCTCCGCCCCACCCCGCAACAGGAACTCGCGGATTTTTTCGGCCCGCTTTGAGCCCCCCGGCTCGCGCGTCACCAGTACGTCCTGGCCGATTTCTTCAAATCGCTTGGACAGGCGTTCCGCCTGTGTCGATTTGCCGGCCCCCTCCCCGCCTTCAAGCGTAATAAATTTGCCTAGCCTTATCATTGCCGCTCCGATGGGGCTGAAATCGTCCCCGGGACTCGAAGCATATTAGAGGAGCCAGCCGAATGTTAAATAGAGCAATGAATCGAAGCCACGGCGCATCAACCCGCCGCGTCCAACATTCTCGGCGGCATAAAGTGGAACTTCGCTTGTCGCTGAATTGTCGGCAACGACTCGTAACCGGGCAACCTGATCGCCTTCCTTGATCGGTGGCTTCAGCGGCCCCTCATAGACTATTGATGCCTTGAGTTTCTTCTTGTCGAAACGGGGTAGATAGACTTTTACATCGCCCTTGCCGACAAGCCGGACATACATGCTGGTGCCGCCCCAGACCCGCGCTTCGCCAACGGTCTCATCGCTCTGGAACAATTTAAATGGTCGGAAATTTCGATACCCCCATTCGAGCAGCCGTCGCGCTTCGGCCGTCCGTGTCTTCTTTGAATTCAGTCCATTGACGACGACGATCAAGCGCCGGCCATCCTTCTCACCCGAGGCGACGAGCCCATAACCTGACTCCTTTGTATAGCCCGTTTTCAGACCGTCCACGCCGATATTGAGATAGATAAGCGGGTTGCGGTTGAAAAATTTGTGACGCCGGTACTTGAACTCCTTTTGGCTAAAATAGCCGTAATACTCCGGATAGTTTTTAATGATGTGTTGCGCCAGCATCGCTAATTCCCGCACCGTCATCAAATGCTCCGGATCCGGCAATCCGGTTGAATTGCGGAAAGTCGATTTTTGCAGGCCGATCTTTCTCACATATGCCGTCATTTCCTGGGCAAATGCCTCTTCGGAGCCGGAGACGCCCTCGGCAATCGCTATACATGCGTCGTTGCCCGACTGAACGATGATGCCTTGCAAGAGATCCGAAAGCGTCACACTTGAATTCAATGGCGCGAACATGGCCGATGTGCCGGACGGCGCGCCGCCGGTCCGCCAGGCATTTTCGCTTATATGAAACTCGTCTTCCATTTTGAACCGCCCCGACTTCAAACCTCTGAAGATAACAGCCAGGGTCACCAGTTTGCTCATGCTGGCCGGCTGCATGAACTGATCGGCGTTTTTTTCAAAGAGGACGGATTTTGAGGCGGCGTCGATGAGGATCGCGTATTCGGCCTGGGTGTCGAATTCAGCAGTCTTTGAGCTGCCGGTCGCGAGCGGCATGAAGGCGATGGCAATTGCCATCACCTTGGCGAGTTGAGGGCCAAAGGTCCTCCGCCCGAACAAATATGTCACATTTCCTCCCGCGCCACTCGGTTCCCGAACCACAATATTCTGCGGAAGCCGGAAAAAAATCAAACTCATCACCTGCGGTAGGCTTAATTCAGGCAATTTCAATAACGACTTAAGGTCAGCGCTGGGCGCACAAAAATTCGGGCGTCCTGGATTCCAAAAGTGGCAACTTCGCGCAGGCTTTGAACCGCCAATTGTTTCTCAGGATAGGGACCGAGAACAACTCGGTAAATGAGATCGCCTCCGGCAGATACCGATTCAATCCGTGCACGTCCGGCACGGCCTAGGGCTTGGCGCATGCGCTCGGCATTGGTCGAGAGCCTGAATGCGCCGGCCTGTATATAGTATTCGTCTCCATACCGTTGAGGATAAGCTCCTGAGGTCCGCCGCGAGCTATGGACGCTGCCGACCGTCAAATCCTGTTCCGTCGGGCGCGCCAACCGCCAGCGCCAATAAGGCTGCATCCATTCCTGGCTCGCCAAGTAGTGGCGCTCGTAACGATCGTCGCCATTAAGCGGCGCCCGGCCCAGATATCTTACGCGAACCGTCGCCGTTCCGGTTTTGGCGAAGCCGAGAAGCGATGCGGAGCGTCGTGACAAATCAATAATCCGATCGCCGGCATAGGGCCCGCGATCATTAATGCGCACGACGATTGCTTTGCCGTTCGCCAGATTCGTCACCTTGGCATAGCTTGGAAGCGGTAGCGTTGGATGTGCCGCCGAAAGGCCGTCCATATCGTAGATTTCGCCGTTGGCGGTATACCGGCCATGGAACAGTTCACCGTACCACGAAGCAAGGCCAACGCGATCATAGTGTTGGTCTTCGCGCGGATAGTACCATCGTCCGGCGACCTGATAAGGCTGGCCAACCTTGTAAACACCGCCGCCCTTTGGAACAGGCTGGCCGAGTGCAACGACGCGCGGGCTCAGCTTGGCCCGTTGGGCGCCCCAAGGCCATGAGCACGCCGTCAAGGTTATCGCCGAGATGACGACAAGTCCCATGGCGGCCGCAAAGCCTTTATGTGCACGTAGTGTTCCACGGACATTTGAAAGCCGCAAACGTCCTATGGTTAGCCTAATTCGCCGATTGCTGTTTGTCTTTTCGTTGTTGAGACGAGAAATTGATTTCTCAGCCTGACACGCGCCCCCAACGCCGCACTTGATAGCCACGATACACCCTCGACTTGAACAGATACTGAGCCGTTAAGCATGAGCGCTGAGCGTTAGAAATTCGTTAACCGCGTTTAACGTTTGTCAAAAATGAGTCCCACAGAGAAGCTCGAAGAGCTTGCCCCCAATCAAACCGCAGAAAACGGCGATTTTGTGAGTGCGACAAGGGCTCGGCAATGATATCTCGGGTGTCCAAATATGATGGCGAGCGGATCGGCGCTCTCTCATTGCCGTAGCCTTCATACTCAATCGATCATCCCTTACTTCGATTGATACCCATGATTTCCGGTGATAACGCGTACACAACGCGGGTTGTCCCGGCCTCATCGCCAGCCCGGTGGTTGCAGAAAGTCTTTGGCTTTCGTGCCATAACATATTGACAACTTTTCCCCTGAATAGAAAAAAGCAGTACAGCGTCTTAATTAATGAAAAAGCGAGATCCCGTGACCGCAACTCCAGAAACACTTCTCCATTCATCACAGACCAAAGTCCGTTCGGAAACGCCCCACGTTATCGCTGACCTTATCGCCCGGGCGAAGTCGGTACAGCGGGGGTTCGCTCAACAGGGGCAAGGGCGAATTGACGAAGCGGTGACCGCCCTCGCCTGGTCGATCTACAAGCCTGAACGGGCCCGCGCCCTTGCCGAACTTGCTTGGGAAACAACACAGCTCGGTGACGTCGGCAGCAAGATTATCAAGAATCAGCGAAAGACTTTTGGCACGCTTCGTGACCTCATGCGTGTGAAATCGACAGGGATCATCGATGAGCTTCCGCATCTCGGAATTGTCAAATATGCCAAGCCAGTCGGCGTCGTAGCCGCCATTACGCCGTCCACGAACCCTTCGGCAACTCCCGTCAACAAGGCAATGATGGCGCTGAAGGGCGGCAATGCCTTGATCATCGCGCCATCTCCGACGGCCTGGACCGCAACCAACGCTACGGTCGAAGCGATGCGCGACGAACTCGACAAAATCGGGCTTCCGCGGGACCTGGTTCAAATTCTGCCAGAACCGATCAATCGCGAACGAACCAGCGAACTTATGAAGCTCGTGGATCTTGTCGTCTGCACTGGAAGCCAAAACAATGTCAAAGCCGCCTATTCGAGCGGCACGCCGGCCATTGGCGTGGGCGCGGGCAATGTTCCGGTCATCATCGATTCGACCGCGGATTTGCGGGATGCAGCGGAGAAGATAAAAGCGTCCAAGACCTTTGATAACGCCACATCATGCTCGTCGGAAAATTCGGTAATCATTGTCAAGGACATTTATGAGAGCGCGATAGCAGCGCTCGAGCCTGCCGGTGGCTATTTGGTTACGGCCAGCGAGCGCCAGAGCGTCATTGACCGGCTTTGGCAAAACGGCAAACTGAACCGCGATTTGATCGCGCGAGACGCGAGGGTCCTTGCCAATGCCTTTGATCTTTCTCCGGCCTCCAAGGGAGCTGCCTTTTTTATGGTGGAGGAAAGCGGCATCGGCAATGAATTTCCACTTTCGGACGAAAAGCTTTCGCTCGTGCTTACCATTTACCGGGCACGTGACTTTGCCGACGCAAAATCCATCGCGACGAGAATTTTGGAGTTCAAGGGCAAGGGACATTCCGTCGGCATTCATACGAAAGACATGGAGCACGCACGAGAACTCGCTGAAGAGATGGATGTGGTTCGCGTGCTCGTCAATCAGGCTCATACTTTCGGCAATGGCGGCGGTTTTGATAATGGGCTGCCGTTCACCTTATCGATGGGGTGCGGAACCTGGCAGGGTAATTCCATAACCGAGAATTTGAACTACACGTGCTTCCTGAATATTACCCACCTCGTGACAACGATTGGCGAAGACAGACCTTCCGAAGAAGACCTGTTTGGCGCGTTCTGGGCCAAATATGGAAAATAGGGCATGAACTTCGAAGAGCACGCCGCCAAGCCGCTGCTCAGCGCGGCCGGGATCATAATACCGCGTGGCCGGACCGCGTCGACGGCCGCGGAGGCGGAGGCGTTCGCGGCGGAAATTGGCCCCTGCGTCGTCAAGGCCCAGGTCCCTGCAGGAAAACGGGGTAAATCCGGGGGCATCGCCCTCTGTGAAACAGCAGGCGTTGCGCGCCGAGCCGCTGCGCGAATTCTCGGCATGAACATAAGCGGCCATGATGTTGGCCTGCTGCTTGTGGAGGAGCGGATCGCTATTGACCGGGAAATTTATGCTGCTCTCTTGAACGACGCGGAAGGCAAGTGTCCGTTGCTGCTGTTTTCTCCGGAGGGCGGTATGGATATCGAGGAGATCGCCGAAAGCCATCCGGAAAAACTCGTGCGTATGCCGCTCGATATACGTTCGGGATTGGATGAAGCTATCCTCGCCAAGGCGCTGCGGTCTCTTGGCGGCGCCGTTACGGACCGCCTTACGGCGTTTTTTACGCGGCTTTACCGTGTTTACGCGGACAATGATGCCGAACTGGTCGAAATAAACCCCCTCGTTCTCACCAAAGATGGCGATCTTGTCGCACTGGACTGCAAGTTCGTGCTCGATGATTCTGCGATCAAGCGTCAGGAAAAACTTGCCAGTTCCGGCACGCCGGACTCACTCACCCCTCTAGAATCACGGGCCAAGGAAATCGGCTTTCGTTATATCGAACTCGATGGAAATGTCGGCGTGCTCGCCAATGGCGCCGGCCTTACGATGACCAGCATGGACGCCGTTCGCCACTATGGCGGCAAGCCGGCGAACTTCCTGGAGATCGGGGGGGAAGCCTA
>CAYWBS010000074.1:0-9734 GCA_964456215.1 uncultured Hyphomicrobiaceae bacterium | reverse complement strand
TGCTTGGATGTGCAATAGACCGTCCGGTTCGGCCCCCCGACATGACCCATTTGCGACGAAATATTGATGATCGAACCCGCAAGCCCGGCATCCAAAAGCCCCTTGGTGACGGCCTTGGCCACAAAGAACGCCGCACGGATGTTGAGATCCGCGATGGCGTCGTAATCCTCCTCCGTGACATCGACCAGGGCCGCCGGCCGGTTGCCCCCGGCAGTATTGACGAGCACCTGATAGGGACCCCGCGAGGCAACAAAGTCGGTGACGGCCTCCGTATCGGTGACATCGAGGGGATGTCCGCTGGCCTTGCCGCCGCGGGCGGTTATCGCTTCCGCCGCCTTGGCAATATCGCCGGCACTGCGGGCGACCAGATCGACATCCGCCCCGGCTTCCGCCAGAGCCGCCGCGGCCGCAAGGCCGATGCCTTTCCCGGCGCCGGTGACGAGCGCGCGGCGTCCGTCCAAACGGAATGAGGGTGTTTTTGGAAGATCAACCACTTCAGAACACCTGATATTCAAGAACCAAATACGCAAAAGCGCGAATTGCCACGTTGCGGTTTGTCAGCCACCGATCCGCTCGGCAGCGCCATAGGGTTCCACGTTACGCCGGCCATAACGGCGGACGCGGATATTGGCCTGCTCGGCGTGGCCGGCAAATCCCTCCAGCATGCAGAGCCGCGAACAACATTCGCCGATCATCGAAGATGCCTCATCGGTCAGAACCTTCTGGTAGGTGCAGGTTTTCATGAACTTGCCGACCCAAAGACCGCCAGTGTAGCGGGCGGCTTTCCTGGTCGGCAAGGTGTGATTGGTGCCGATGACCTTGTCGCCAAAGGCGACGTTCGTCCGCGGCCCGAGAAAAAGACTGCCATAGTTCGTCATCTTGTCGGCGAAGATGCCGGGGTTTTCCGTCATCACCTGTACATGCTCATAGGCAAGCTTGTCCGCCTCGGCGATCATCTCCTCGGTGCTGTCGCAGACGATCACCAAACCATAATCGGCCCAGGATTGCCGTGTGATGTCGCCGGTGGGCATGATGGCGATTTGCCGCTCGACTTCGGCCATGGTTTCCCGGGCCAGGCGCTCCGAACTGGTCAGAAACGCCGCCGGCGACGTCACTCCATGTTCCGCCTGCCCCAGCAGATCCGTGGCGCAGATTTCCGCGTCGACCGTCTCATCGGCGATGACAAGCGTCTCCGTCGGCCCGGCGAGCAAATCGATGCCGACGCGGCCGAAGAGCTGCAGTTTCGCTTCGGCGACATAGGCGTTTCCGGGCCCGATGAGCATGTCGACGGGATCGAGGCCCGAGATGCCGAAGGCCATGGCGCCGATCGCCTGAACGCCGCCGAGGCAGAGAATCTCGTCGGCGCCGGCAAGATGCATCGCCGCGACAATGGCCGGGTGGGGCGCGCCCTGATGCGGCGGCGCCGAGGCGACGATGCGCTTGACGCCGGCGACCTTGGCGGTCACCACGCTCATATGCGCGGAGGCGACCATTGGATATTTGCCGCCCGGGACATAACAGCCGACGGCGTTTACGGGAATGTGCTTGTGTCCGAGTATGACGCCGGGCAGCGTCTCCACTTCAAGATCCCGCAGGCATTCCTTTTGCTTTTCCGCGAAATTGCGCACTTGCGTCTGGGCAAAGCGGATATCGTCGAGATCGGATTTGGCGACTTTCGAGACGGCGGCCTCGATCTCCCGCCCGCTCAGGCGGAACGTCTCTCCGGCATAGCCGTCGAATTTCTCGCTGAGCTCGCGAACGGCGGCTTCGCCGCGCCTTTCGATGTCGGCGAGCAGCTTTTCCACGGTTGTCCGAACCTCCGCGTCACCTTGCGCTTCGGCCTCCAAGCTCTTGCCCGTCTTCAGGTATCTTGCCATGTCCTGCCTCGAACCTTGGTCATTGCGCGATCGTGTTTCGCCGATCGAACCGTTCGCCTGTCTGTCACGCCCCCATCAGTGCGACGCCGCCCCGCCCTTACACCGCCAATTTGGCCATCATTTGAGGCTCCGGCGCGTAACACATAATATGCGCGTTAGAGCTCAATGGTTCGGTTATCTTCCGCGGCGTTGGCAATGGCCTCCAGCACCTCGATATTGTGGATCATCTCGTCGGTGGGAATGGGATAAGGCGCCTTTCCCGCGATTGCCGCCGCGAAGGCTTCGAGATTGGCGACAACCGTATCGGTCCAATCATATCGCTCGATCACCGGCTCGTCGCCGGATTTCAATATTTGCAGCACGGCGGTGCCGCCGGGCGTATGGGGATGTGTATCGTTTCGCAGTTCCGCCCATCGTTCGCTGCCGAAGACATGATAGCGGATGAAGTTGGGCGTATAGAGAATGGCGCTGAGCGTCGCGGTCATGCCCTTTTCGAATCCGAGCTGCACCGTCGCCACATCGCCCGTTTCCCAATCAAGCACCCGCCTTGCCGTCAGGGCTTGGACGGTCTTAACGCGCCCGAACATCGAAATAAAAAGATCGGTCAGATGAATGCCCATTGCCGTAACGCCCGCGGCCGGAGCCGCTTTCTTGCTGGTGCGCCAATCGCCCGCCGGGACATTTATCAGCTTGTCGTGGCTGAACGCGGCTTCGGCGTGCATGATTGTGCCCAATGCGCCCTCTTCGATCATCCGGTGAATTCTCCTGATAGCCGGTTCAAAGCGCCGCCCATGGCCGACGCCGAGGACGACCCCCGCCTTCCGGCAGGCCTCCACGGATCTCCTGGCGCTCGCGGCGCTGAGGCCGAGGGATTTTTCGCATAGGACGTGCTTGCCGGCGACGGCGGTGGCGCGGATCTGTTCTTCATGGACCATATTCGGCGTGGTGAGAATGACGGCCTCTATGGCGTCATTCCCGAGGGCAGCATCGAAGCCGGCCACAACCGGCAGGCCGGCTTTTTCAATCGCAGGGTGTTTTTCGGCCGCCGGCTCAATGATCAACTTCACCGAAAGGTCTTTGTTTCCCTCCAGGCGCCGAACCAAATGCTGGCCCCACCAACCAAACCCTGCAATGGCGATATTCAGCATGATGGATCGAGAAGCCTTTTCCCGGCTCCAAAATCGGCCCGTGGAATTGATCTGGATTTTCCCGGCCGGATAAAGAGGGTTGCCGTCATTCGCAAACGTCTGGCAGTCCGGCAAACTTGCCGCGATGTACAACCAGAGGCGTTTTGTTAAAAGCCTCCATGCCGACCACTTCCCCGATATAGATTTCGTGATCGCCACCCGGGTCCCTTCGAAAGGTTTTGCACTCCAGCGTAGCCAGGGAATTCAGGAGAACGGGCACGCCTCGATAGCCTTTTCGGTAGTCCACGCCGGCGAATTTGTCCGCGGAGGGCCGGGAGAACTGCGCGCAAAGATGGCGCTGGTCGTCGGAGAGGATGTTGATCGCGAAAGCGTCGCGCGCGCGAAAAGCGCCAAGGCTGGGCGCCGACAGGGAAATCGTCCAAAGGATCAGTGGCGGTTCGAGAGATACGGAATTGAACGAGTTAACGGTCAGACCGACCGGGACGCCGTTATCGTCCATCGTCGTGGCCACCACGACGCCGGTCGTGAAGCACCCCAAAACCTTTCTCAAAGACTCTGGATCGACAGTTCCCCCTATGTCCAGCATTGGTTGGCCGTGCATAGTCCTTTCCTGTTTTAGCCAGGTTCATCGAAAACGAGTTCAAACGCGCTATCAGAACAAATTGCAGTCCCTGATGCAATCCAAGATGAGATTGTGCGCCTGACATCGTCATGTCAGAAAAGGGCCATGAAAAGATTACGAAATGTCTGCCTTCGTGACCGCCCGCCTATCAACCAGTCCGAACAGTAAGAGGTATATTATCATTTCTGCTATGGACCTTGAAACGTTATGTTGAGTGGCTTGCCAACGTGCTGAAGATGTATCCCGCCACCGGAGCTGGCCATGAAACTATCCTACTTCACTATGCCCATCCATCCCGTGGACAAGCCCGTCAGCCAGACGTTGAAGGAGGACCGGGAAGCATTTCTGTTGGCGGACAAGCTCGGCTTTGCCGAAGGCTATTGCGGCGAGCATACCACCGATCTCTCCGAAAACGTCGCCTCGGCGATCGCGTTTGTGGCGAGCCTTGCCTATCAGACGGAGAACATCCGTCTCGGGACCGGCACGGTCAACCTGCCAAACAATCATCCGGCGGCCGTGGCGGCGCAGGTTTCGATGCTCGACCACATGCTCGAAGGGCGATTTAATTTCGGCATAAGTCCTGGCGGCCTGCTTTCCGATGCCGAGATTTTCGGCAATCTGGAAAAGGACCGGAATGCCATGTTCGTCGAGGTCATCGACATGGTCCTGGAACTTTGGAAAACCGACGCGCCGTACAATCTGAAGGGAGAATTCTGGGAACTTTCGACGGCAAGGACAATGATGCCCGAGATCGGCCAGGGATGCATCATCAAGCCGTTTCAGAAACCGCATCCGCCGATCATCGTCACCGTCGTCGCACCTTATTCGAAAGGTATGACGGCCGCCGCCGCGCGCGGCTGGGACCCGATTTCGGCGAACTTCCTGCTGCCGAAATGGGTCGCGACACATTGGCCGAATTATTTTGAAGGATGCGAGGCCGGTGGCCGAACGGCCGACCCCCGGAACTGGCGGATCGCCAAAAGCATATTCGTGGCGGAAAGCGAAGCGACGGCGAGAGAATATGCGCGCGGCCCGAAAAGTCCCTATGTTTTCTATTACGATCAGATCCTGACAAAGATGAAGATGAGCGGCCGCGCCAATCTTTTCAAGGAAGACCAGGGCATGCCGGATGATGCGGTGACGCTCGATTATGTCTGCGACCGGCTGATCACCTATGGAACGCCCGAAAGCGTCACCGATCAGCTTCTCAAATTCCACGAGGAGGTCGGTGATTTCGGCCATATTGTCTATGCCGGACATGACTGGTCCGATCCCGGACTTGCCAGGACGTCCATGCGCCTGATGGCCGAAAAAGTCCTGCCGGCAATAAACGACGCCATTGGCGGTTCTCGTCGAGCGGCGGCCCAATAGCGAATGGGCCAGCCAGGGCGGCGGGCCCCCGCCCATCACCGGACGGCCGCGGGACAAAATCTCTACTGACAGGATTTTTCATGACGACGAAACCCTTGCCGGGCGAAGACGAGATCGAAGACCTTTCGCCGATCGGCTTTGTCGGACTCGGACGCATGGGCGCGCCGATGGCCCGGCACCTGGTCGCCGCCGGTTTTCCCCTCCTGCCCTTCGATAGCGATCGCGAGGCCTTGTCCAGGTTCACCAGTGAACACGGCTTGACAGCGCCAGGAACCTTGCGCGAAGTGGGTGCCGCCGCCCGCGTCGTTATCACCATGCTGCCGACCAGCAAAATCGTGCGCGAAGTCGTATTGGGCCGCGGCGGGCTGGCCGGGTCCCTGCGCGCCGGCAGCGTCGTCATCGACATGAGCACGTCAGACCCGAACGACACCAGAGCGCTCGGCGCCGCGCTTAAAGAGAAGCAAATCGGCCTTGTCGACGCGCCGGTGGCCGGCGGCGTCGTTTTTGCAGAGGACGGCAGCCTCGACGTTCTTACCGGCGGCGAGCTGAGCGCCGTCGAGCGGCTGGCTCCGATTTTCCGGGCGCTCGGCCGGGGAACGTTTCACTGCGGCGCACTGGGCGCGGCACACGCCATGAAAGCCTTGAACAATTACGTCAATGCGGCGGTGTTGAGCCTTTATGCGGAGGCTCTGGCGATCGGCAAGGCCTTCGGGCTCGATCACAACGTTATGGTGCAGTCCCTGGAGGCGAGCACGCTCGGCCGCAATCACCCTTTTGAAAAGAAGATCAAGACACAGGTGTTTACGCGCAAATTCGATAGCCGCATGGCTCTCGGCCTGATCGCCAAGGATTTGGGCATTGCGGCGGACACCGCCCGGACAATCAATCTTGAGGCGCCATTGGTGGATGCCGTGACCGATCTGTGGCGGAGGGCGGCCGGCGAGCTCGGCGGTTCCGTGGACCAAACGGAAATCGTGCGCTTTTGGGAAAGCCGCGCCGGTATCACGTTGGGCGAGAACGACTGATTGGTTTCCGTAATCTGCCCGTCTTCGAGCGGGCGGAGCAGGACGGCGAACACCCAACCGGAACGCTTTCATTGGCGCCGGATCAGGCCGTCCAACGCCTCGCCGTCCGGTCAGTGCCCGGTCAGTGATAGGTCACGTTGGGGCGCATGCCGAAGTGGCGGGCTGCGGCCGGCGTTTTCTCCCGGCGAGACTGACGGCCTTCCGGCAGGGCCCGATAAAAGGGTTCGGTTTCGTTGAGCATATAGTCTGCGAGCGTCTCCGGCATTTCCGGAAAAACCGGACAAAAACTCAGCGGCCGGTCCTCCGTCAAAAGATGGGAAACCACGACGCCGGCAGCGGGATGGATACTGTCATAATCCGCTGGGTCGCACTCGATCCCGACATAAAGGCTCGGGCTTTCGTCCCGGTCCAGCACGTGCATCAGCACCAGATAGGCCGCCTTCACCCGCGGCTCGGAGGCGAAAAACCTGGCAAGCGTCTCCGTTATGTCACGCGGGTAATCGCTCGGCTGGCCAATAAGAACGCGCGATTGTTCCTCAACCACCTCCGTGCGGCCGTGCTGCGGCAAGCCGTGGCGCAGCAAATCGCCGACCTCGAAGGCGGTAAATGACTTGGCGTATTCGGAGGCCGGATTGAGGATCAGATCTTCGCCGAGCGTGACTTGAAACAGAAACCGCGCCTTTACCTTCATATAGTTCTCGTCGTCATCAATATAGCATTCCAGCGCGGCGAGGGAGGAGAAGAACGGGATAAAGCTTGAGCCGTCGGAACACACGCCTTCCTGGATCTGAAGGCGCTCGCCGGCATTGCCGTTGTCTTGAACCAGATCATCCTCTTCAGCGAATACCTCCCTGCCTATGACGAACACGTCCGAGTCCAGCAGCGTGCCGTAAAACTCGGGAATGAACACGGCGTCGGTTGCGGCCAGCCGCAAGGCGCGCTCGAGCAAATTCTCCTGATCGGACATCCGTCGGTCCTTCGTGGCTTGCACTCCGCCAAGCTTAGCAAAGGCGCGTTAAACCGGAGTTAGGCGCCCGGCGATCGCCTCCACGCGATGACTTAGATGCTTAATGAAACGTTAGCTCCGAATTCAGCATCCGGTCCTTCGCGCGTGAACAATCCGCACCGTCCGCCATATCGTCTTGACGGATCGTTATCGATTCCGGAGGCCGGGAAAGGCGGTTGACAAGCCAAATGCCGCATTGAATTTTCTATCAAATATCATTTCGTTCGATAGAATTAGGCGGGAGGCCGAGCTTCATAGAAGGGGACGCGATGGTAATCCATGTTGGACCGGAACGGTCGACAGCCGCCGCGGGAAACGCGGCGTGACTTCAAGTGACGGCAAAAAAGCGGCGGGCGCATTGTCCGGAGTCCGCGTTCTCGATTTCACGCAGGTTATTTCCGGACCGTTCTGCACCCAGATTCTGGCCGATCTCGGCGCCGAGGTGATCAAGGTGGAAAGCCCCGAAGGCGATATCGCCCGGACCATGCCCCCTTATTCTGTCGGCGACGACAGCGTCTACTACCTGTCGATCAATCGCAACAAGCGAAGCATCGTCATCGACCTGAAATCCAAGGACGGCCTCGATATCGCCCGCCGCCTCGCGGCGGCCAGCGATATCGTCGTCGAGAATTTCCGCCCCGGCGTTCTGGAAAAGCTGGGCCTTTCCGCGCACGCGCTCAGAAAAGAGAAACCGGAACTGATCTGGTGTTCGGTCACCGGCTTCGGCCAGACCGGCCCCTATCGCAGCCGGCAGGCCTATGACCTTATCGTCCAGGCGCTGTCAGGCGGCATGAGCCTCACCGGCGAACCGGATGGGAACCCCGTGCGCGCCGGTATCCCGATCGCCGATCTCGCCGCCGGCATGTACGGCGTCATCGGCGTCCTCGCCGCCCTGCACCGCGCCAAGGAGACCGGGCGCGGCGAGGTGATCGACATTTCCATGCTCGATTGCCAGGCGGCGATGCTCTGCTACCAGGCCGCCTATTACCTGCATTCCGGCCGGGTGCCGGGGCGCCAAGGACGCGGTCATGATTCGATCGCCGCCTACCGGACGTTCAAGGCGGGAGACGGCGTCGAGCTGGTCGTCGCGGCGATGACCGACCGCATGTGGGAAGGCCTGTGCAGGGCGGCCGGACGGGAGGATTTGAGCGCGGACGCGCGTTTCGCCACGAGCAAGGCACGCCACGAGAACCGCGAAGCGCTTTGGGCCTTATTGGAAGAAGCCTTTCTCGCCCGGACCGCGGACGAGTGGGTTGCGATCCTCGAGCGCGAAGGCGTGCCCGCCGGCACGGTAAATACGCTCGACCGCGTCGTTGCCGACCCGCAGATCGCTGAGCGCGGCATGGTTATCGGCCTGGATGCCGGGGACGGCCGGCACATCCGCGTCATGGGCGACCCGCTGTTCATGAAGGAGTCCCGGCGCTCCGATCACACCTATCCGCCGGCCGCCGGCGAGAATTCAGCCGATATTCTGAGCAACGTCCTTGGCCTGCCATCAGAAGAAATCGCCAGGCTGATCGGCAAGGGCGTTATCAAAGGGAAAGCGCCTACGGAGCCCGTCGAGCAGGAAACCTGATATGGATTTCCATTTGACGCGCAAAGACCTCAGCCGCCGAGATCGGTCCGCAGAAAGTCCTGAAACGCCATCCACGACTTCTTGTCGGCGCGCTCCCGATAGCGGTCGGAGCCGAACACGGTGAAGGCATGGGGGGCGCCTGAATAAACCTCGATTTCGTAAGTGATGCCGGCTTTCTCCAACTCCTGTGACAGGGCGGCCACGTCCTGCATCGAAACCGATGTATCGGCGCCGCCATGAGCGATCAGCATCGGTGGCGTACCGGCAGGAAAGCTTTGCCCCGCCGGAATCTTCAGGCCGCCATGGAATGTCGCATAGCCCTTGATGTCCGTGGCCTTTCCGGACCGGGCCAGTTCAAGAACCGCCGCGCCGCCGAAACAATAGCCCATGACAACCGCGTCCTTGGCGCCGTGCTTGCGGGCTTCGGCAAGGCCCGCAAGGATAAGCGTGCGCATCTTTTCGCGATCCTTGTAGAGCTTCCCGGTTTCGGCCCTTTTGGCATCCGTCTCGACGGGTCGGTTGCCCTTGCCAAAGAGATCGACGGCGAAGGCGTCGTAGCCCATCGCCGCCAGCATGTCGGCGCGCTTCCTTTCGTAGCCGGTCAAGCCGTCCCAATCATGGATAATAAGTACAAGCCCTTTTGAAGCGCCTTCAGCCTTGGCGCTGTAGCCCTCATAGTCCACGCCGCCAACCTTGTAGGTTACGTTTTCGCCGGCCATGGCCGGTCCGGCAAGCACAGCGGCCAATGCCGCGATCACGAAAAACCGCATTGTCGACTCCTTCACTCATTCGAGAATGCCCACGGCCAACGTCCGTTGGGCGGACACGCGGGCTGCGGAAGCTCCGCAGCCCGCCACTTCATGTATGTGTCGTAGCAATCGATTACGCCTGCAGCGCCTGCAAGACGCGCTCCGGGGTGAACGGCATGTGATAGAGCCGCTTGCCGGTCAGAGCGTGGAAAGCGTTCGCCACGGCCGCGGCGATGAACGGATTGCCGATCTCGCCAAGGCCCGTCGGTTTCGTGTCGCGGTCGAGGAACGCGACATGAAGCTCCTCCGGCGCTTCCGACATCCGCAACACCTCATAGTCGTGGAAGTTCGACTGCTACA
>CAYWBS010000073.1:0-9763 GCA_964456215.1 uncultured Hyphomicrobiaceae bacterium | reverse complement strand
AACGGCCGCTTATCTGGCCGGCGCGATCACCGCCGGCGATGTCGTCCATCTCGTCAAGCATCGAGGTCTGATCCGAGGCCATGTCGATCGCTGAGGCGCGATGGCCGCGATCGGGCTTGGGCCTGATGAGGTCCAGAAACTACTACCTGCGGAGGGCAGCATTGAGATTGGCGGCTACAACGCGCCAAATCAGGTGACCTTGACCGGTGAAGAAGCGCCGATCGATGCTCTGATCGCCCGTCTCCACGAAAGGGATGAAAATATAATCGCGCGCAAACTCGCGCTTGATTTCGCCTATCACTCCAGCTGGTTCGAGCCCGTCGAGCATGTTTTCAAGAGCCAAGTCGGAAGGCTTGACTCTCGGAGCCCGGCAATCCCCGTAATCTCTACGGTGACGGGACGTCCGCAAGATAAATTCGACGCGGACTATTGGTGGCGAAATCTCCGTCAACCGGTTCTTTACGAGCAGGCGGTGAACCACGCGCTCGATAGCGGCGTCGATAGTTTCGTCGAACTCGGACCCCACAGAACGCTCTCAAGCATGACCGCCGCGTGCGCCGCCGCAAAAGGCATTGAAATTTTGACGGTCAGCACGCTGCACCGGCAATGGGATGATTTCGAGTCGATCAATTGCGCCGCCGCTCAACTCTATACGTGCGGTATCGATATCGATTGGTCCGTGGTCCTCGGGAAACCGCCGAAGGATCTGGCGCTGCCGCAAATTCCCTGGATGCGTCGAACGCTTTAGACGGCGCCGGAGGAAGCAGACCGGAAACTTTTCGCGGCCGGAGACCATCCACTTCTCGGACGGCGCGAAAGCGCGCCCCTGCCCTCGTGGACGAACGAAATCAGCCTCGCCAGCCATTCCTATCTGGGCGAACACAGGATCAACGGAGCCTGCGTCTTTCCAGCTGCCTGCATGATCGAGATGTTGCGCGCGGCGGCACATGATGTGCTTGGCGCGGACGCCGTCGAACTCCTTGATCTCGAATTCGTCGAGGCACTTTATCTGGACGTCGAGACGGAGCTCTTGCTTCGCACGACCTACAACGAAAGCCGACAGATGCTGATGGTCCATGGCCGCCGCCGGGGCGGCCCGGAGTCGTGGTCGCTCCACGCCAGGGTGCGCGCTGCCCTACGACGCAAAGATCAAAGACTCTGTCCGAAAAGATTGTGCCTCCGAGATTGATATCGAACAATTCTACGCCGGCGCACAGGCTCGCGGCTACGAATACGGCCCATCCTTCCGGGGCCTCAAGCGTATCTCCTGCAATGGCGCGGTCCTGTTCGGTGAAGCGGAATTGCCGGCAACGGTAGCTCATCATGAGGCAAAAAACGCAGGTCTCGACCCGAGGCTCCTCGACGCGTGCCTGCAGCTTATGATCCAAAATCTGCCGCTGATGGAAAGCGCCGGCGAAACAGCCGACGGCCGATCGGAGGTCTATCTGCCCGCGCGGATAGGCCGGGTCATAATTTCCGGCTTTCCGAAAGGCCGCGCCGCCGTCCGGGCGAAGGCGACCTACAGTCTCGATCAGAATGAAATTCAGGCCGATTTCCTGATCGGCGACGTCGGCGCGGAAGCGTCAATTCGCATTGACGGTTTGGTGGCACGGCCCATATCACTGGGTCGCCCGTCATGCTCTTCCGAGCCGGGGCAGCCCTCCTTCTATACAGAGGTTTTCGAGCCGGCGCCGCTCAGCGATGTGAAGGCCAACGGAGTTGGAGCAGCAATGCCTGGCCGTTGGCTGATTATCTCCCTGCGGGATAGCCGGATTGCCTCGGCGATCCGCAGATCACTTGTGGCCTTCGGTGAGGACGCCGCCTGCATCCGCCTTGACAAGAAGGCGTCGGTGAAGGAAGACGCCTACCGGTCAGCCTTGGCGGACGCTCTTTCAGACCGTCCAGCCAAGGCCATCATTTACGCGCTGCCGCTCGATTCGAATGCGTCGCTTTCATTCGAGGACGTGCCGTCGGCGCTTGGCGACCACGCGCTTCGCCTGACGGCCTTCGGGCGGGCGCTGGCAGCATGTCCCGTTGCGGACGATTGTTCCTTGGTTTGGATTGTGACGCGCCATGCGCGATCCATCGGGCCGGCGGATTCGCCTCCGGCTTCAGGATTGGCGCAGTCCGGCCTGATCGGCCTGGCACGAGCCATTGCCGTCGAATGCCCCGAGCATGAACTGCGTCTGCTTGATGTAGATATGCCGGCTTGCCTGAAGACAAACCGGATCGCCGCCGCAATCACCAAGGGCTGGCGCGAAAGTGAAATTCTGATCCGCGGCGAGAAGGTCTTCGTTCCTCGTCTTCGCCAGCGCCGACGCGATGATCTTCCGCCCCGCATTGCGCCTTTGAGACGCCTGCCGCCAAATCGGAATTTCGTCTTGTGCAGGCCCGGTCCGACCGGACCGGACTCCCTTGCTTGGCAGGAACAATCACAATCGAATCTCCAGAGGAACCACGTCCGAGTAGAGGTGCGGGCGGCGGGGCTCAATTTCCGCGACGTCATGGCCGTCGGCGGCCTTCTTCCGGAGGACGCGGAGGTTGGCCGGCCACTCGACGCGCTCGGGCTTGAGTTCGCCGGTGTCGTCCGGGAAGCCGGGCCGGACATGTCTGACATGCACATTGGCGAGCGTGTTTTCGGCATGACTCGCGGCTCCTTCAGGCGGTTTCTCGACGTGCCTGCCGACCGGCTGCACGCGATCCCGGCGACGCTCACCGACGAGGCTGCGGCGGCATTGCCGTCTGCCTATCTCACCGCGCACTATGCGCTGAACACGCTGGCAAGGATCAGTGCGAATGATCGCGTCCTTATCCACAATGCAAGCGGCGGTGTCGGGTTGGCGGCGATCGCTTTGGCGAAACTGGCAGGCGCCGAGATTTTCGCCACGGCCGGCACTGACGCAAAGCGTTCGTTTCTGCGTCAACAGGGAATCCGGCATGTCATGGATTCCCGTTCGCTTGCATTTGCCGACGAGGTGATGGCCATGACCGATGGCGCAGGCGTTGATGTGGTCCTCAATAGTCTGCCCAGTCCCTATATGGAAAAGGGACTGACTTGCCTGGCGCCTTATGGCCGGTTTCTGGAACTGGGCAAGAGAGACATTTACGCGGACAGTGCTCTCGGCCTCAGAGCCTTGAGATCCAATATCTCATTCCATGTGATCGACCTGGCGGCCCTCATCGAAGAACGGCCCCAATCAGCGCGGTTGTTAATGCGGGAACTGCTCACACTCATTGAAGATGGCAGGCTCGAACCGCTGCCTGTGATTTCTTTCACGGCCGGCGAAATCGCCGACGCCTTCAGATATTTCGCCGGCGCCCGCCAGATTGGCAAGATCGCCGTCTCGTTCGGCGATGCCGAATTGCCGATCCGGCGCAACCTGTCGGCCGGTTCCGGTCTTGACCGGAATGGATGTTATCTGGTGACTGGCGGAACGGACGGTTTCGGATTCGAGGTCGGCTTGTGGCTCGCCGGTCGAGGTGCCGGACATGTCGTGCTTGCCTCCCGCACCGGCGCGGTGTCACCCGAAAACGCCGAACGGGTCGAAGAACTCGTTACCACCGGCGCCAAGATTGAGTTTGCATCCCTGGACGTAGCGGATTTCGGTCAAGTTCGCCTCTTCATCGATCGTTTCGCCGGATCCGGCGAGACGCTGCGCGGCGTGATTCACGCTGCGGCGGTATATGACGATGCGCTCTTACCGGACCTTACCGCTGAGAAATTTGATCGGGTCTTGGCTCCGAAGGTGCGGGGTTCCGTCAATCTGACGCGCGCCATAAAGGATTCGCGCTGTTCCCTCGATTTCTTCGTCTCCTTCTCCTCCCTGGCCCAGGTCGTCGGCTGGACCGGCCAGGCGAGCTATGCGGCCGCAAATTCTTTTCTACGGGCCCTTGTGGATTGGCAAAGATTGGAGGGCATTCCCGGACAATGCATTAACTGGGGCGTGTTCCGGGAAGCGGGACACGTGGCGCGCAACGGCAAGATGATTTCCTATATGAGCAATGCCGGATGGGTTGCGCTCGACAATGACCAGGCGCTTGCGGCTTTGGCGGTGGCTCTCGATATCGACTCTCCGGAGCTAACATATGGAGCTGCCGATTGGACGCGTCTGGCCGCAAACCATAAGCCTCTGCGGACAACCGCGCGTCTGTCCGAACTATTGGCGAAAGGCGAGCACCGGTCAAAGGCTTCCATGCAAAGGCTGAACCGCTCCAATGGTGGGTCGCAATTGGCGGAAGCCGAACAGGTCGTCCGCGCGCAGGCGGGCAAGGTGCTGCGCATCGACGTGGACACTTTACGATCCTGCCGGACATTGGATGAAGCCGGTCTCGACTCGCTTTCCACCTTCGAGCTCAAAAGCCGCATTGAAAGCGAACTCGGCCTGATCGTCCCATTTGGCCGCTATATGAAGGCGGCTTCATTCGATGAGCTGGCGGAGTTGGTCTGCGATCTTGTCAATGAGGCCCGGAGATGACTCTGACGCGGCGGCTGCTGCCGGGTCTTCAAATTCGGGCACGGCCGGCAGGATTGGCCATTGTTTTGCATTACCGTGCGCCAATTGGCGATTGATCTGTCGCAACGGCGGTTGGGAAAGCACGGTGTAAGTTTAATCGGGTTTTGACAGCTCATTAACTCCGGGAGGGAAAACACATGAACAAACTTGTCATCCCCCTCGCCGCCGCATTGCTTGCCGGTTCGATCGGCTCCATGGTGCAGGCTGAGGAAAAGAAGGCCACCGTGACCTTTACGACCCTGACGCTCGAGACCGCGCTTGAGCTGGCGCAAGTGACCCTCGAGAAATGCCGCAAGGAAGGTTTTCAAACGGCGGTCAGCATCGTCGACCACGGCGGCAACCTCCAGGTCACGTTGCGCGACAGATTTGCCGGACCGCACACGCCGGATACGGCCTATCGCAAGGCATGGACGGCGCTGAGCTTTCGCACGGACACTCTGGAGCTGGCCAATCTAACTGAATCGGGCTCGTCCTGGGCGGTGAGGAAGGTCCGCAAAGCATTACCGCTCGGCGGCGGCGTG
Source organism: uncultured Hyphomicrobiaceae bacterium (assembly GCA_964456215.1). Lineage (GTDB taxonomy): Bacteria > Pseudomonadota > Alphaproteobacteria > Rhizobiales > BFAS01 > MnTg02. The sequence continues at coordinate 4,728 of CAYWBS010000073.1, read as the reverse complement.
CAGATCAGGCAAGGCGACGGCAGCCTGATTGGCGCAGTCGGAGTCTCCGGGGCGCCCAGCCCGGAGAATGACGAGAAATGCGCCAAGGCCGGTATTGAGGCGATCCGGGACAAGATCGCTTTCTGACGATACGCGCGCCGGCGAAAATGGTGGATGAAGTCTACTTGATCGCTTGCTTCACGATTTCGTCGAGCAGCGCCTCCACCTTTGCGATTGCCTTCCGGCTGGGCTCCGAGGGCTCGGCTATCGGCCGGCGATATCCGACATGTATCTTTCCGGGTTCCGACCTCACTTCGAATATGAAAACGATATAGGGACAAATCGCGATGTTCAGGGGATTTGCGCCGACCGCTTCGTGTGTCAACTTTGCCGAGCAAAAATGCAGATATATTGCTGCTGCATAAGGGGATTTGCCGCCGCTGGGCGTAGCGCTACCGACAGCTTCGCTCGTCCTTTCCAGCATCTCCTGCAAATGTCCTGTATAGTCGATCACCAGTCCCCGATCGATGATCGCGTTTTGCAGATCGAACAAGACGTCTTCGAACTTTCCCGATTTCACGTAGGACTTCGATCCAGTAACCGGCTCGCAGCGAATATCATCGGTAATGCACAAACTCACAAAGGCGAACGCGCACATTGCCAGGAAATATTTGCGCATGATTGTCGATCGAACATGGCTCTTCATCGGGAAATTCCTGTCGGCAGGTCAATAATCGTCCTAGCGGTTTAGACTAACTGATAGTTTAGACAGATTATACCATAAGCAGGTCGTCAGCTTTGTTTGTTGTCGCCGAAATCGGCAGGGATGTGAGGGCGGCAGACTGCCATGCCGGGCATTTGGCCGCTGCCGAAATCGAAGGCGCGCGCGATGTTGGTATTGGAACTATAGAAGTCAATACGCGTGATTGGAACGTTACCGCGACGGAGATTAAGGCTACCGGGCAGGCGGCCAACCGACGATCTCGGCGGTCGAAACGCGCGGGGATCAGACGGCCATTTTCATCGGCATTTTTTGCCTCCGCCGCCGCCAGCCAACAAAACCCAAAATGCCGAGGCCCGCGCCGAATAGGGGAAGAGCGGCAGGTAGCGGAACTGGATGGATTTCCGCAATCAGATATTCAGGTGTGTTAATTCCCTTGAACGTGGAATTGGCAAGGAAGTCAAGCCGCGCGAAAAACGTCTCTTCCGTGAGCAGTCCCAATGGAATTGCGACTGTCTGGAAAGTGTCAGCATCAGCGGTTACAAGATCATTGGCGATATTGTCGATTAGGCCGGTAATTGAAGTAACTCCGTCGCTGCCGAACACCTCGACGCTCTCCAGAAAACCACTCGGATCGTTTGCGCCGATCAAATCCAGATCTTCGAAATAAATTATGAGGTCGGAAGGGTTGGTCGTCGAGACCGGCTCGAACTTGAGATACATCTGCATTGTCCGCCCGCCACGGCCTCTATCTGGGTCCTCTCCACATGAAACGCCATAGACGCAGTCAGCGCTGCCGTAATGATGACGCAACGGTATGAAGTACTCAATGGCCTCGCCGCCTAAGAGAGGTCGAGACACGGTCGTACCCACGGGGAGCCCGTCACTTGGGTCAATGGCTACGCCAACCGTGACCGCTTCCGCATCGTGTAGTGGAAGCATCAGTGTCCCTGCAAAGAGACCTATGCCAATCGCATGAGCCAACCGTTTAATCATGTCCACCCCGATCGAGTTCATTCTTTAGGCATTCCAATTATACCAAGCTTTTGGACCCGTTGAGGGCCCAACTTGGAGGCGAGCCGCCTAATAAGCGTTCCTTCCCGTAATGCACACAAAGATTGTCATGATGAGAATCCTGAGATCGAACAGCAGCGACCAGTTTTCCTCGTAATAGATGTCGTAGTCGACGCGCGCTTCCATCTTTTTCAGATCATTTGTTTCACCGCGCAGACCATTGATTTGCGCCCAGCCGGTGATCCCAGGCTTGACGCGATGGCGCGAGAAGTAGCCGCGGATTTTCTCAGAGTAAAACTGATTATGATCGATCGCGTGGGGTCGTGGACCGACCAGAGACATGGTTCCATTCAAGACATTAAAGAGCTGCGGCAATTCATCGATACTAAGACGCCGAATGATTCTGCCAACCCGTGTCACGCGCCGGTCATTTGGCGTTGCCTGTTTCGTCACTCCCTCTTCCCGGTTCAGATGCCGCATCGACCTGAATTTGTAGATTTCAAAAACCTTATTGTTGAATCCAAGCCGCCTCTGCCAAAACAGGATCGGCCCAGGACTTTCGATTTTGATTGCCAATGCGACGACCAGCATCAGGGGCGCGAGCAAAATCAAAATAAAAATGGTCAGGACAATATCTTCGATCAGTTTAAGGGCGATATTCCAGTCTGAAATCGGCTTGTCGATGATCTCGACCATGGGCAGGTTTTGATAGTGGCTCGGTGACGGGCGAAATGTCATCTGGTATCCAACCAGGTCGGAAGCGAGATAGACGTTGAGAGGCAATTCGCGAATTTTTTCGACAATATATGCAAACTTTTCATCGGCCGTGAATGGCAGCGCTATGATCACATCGTCGACTTTGTGAGTTCGCGCATACTTCTGAAGATCGTTAAGGTCACCGAGATTCGGAATTCCCAGGACTTTCTGTGACGATGGCCGTGTCTCGGATCCAAATACGCCGACGACGGAAACAAAATGCGGACCGCGTTGATTTATGTGGTCTAACAAGCGGTCGACTTTTTCGCCGCCTCCAAAAATGACCACATTGCGGACGAAAATGCCCCAATCCATAAGCCGCTTAAAAACAAAATGGATCGACAAGCGCGCGACAATGATCGCCGAACCGGCGCTCATGGCAAAGACCCCCATCCATAGACGCGAATAGGTCGCCGATACCTTTAATGAGAATGCGATCGCTAGAAGCAGAAAAAACGAAATCGCAAATGCGACGATAAGTTTGTCCCAATAATTATGGGGGTTCATGATCGCTTCAAATTGATAAAGGCCTGCATAGTGAAACAGAACGAAACCGACAATGAAGACAAAGCAAATCGCTGAAAGATATATCTCGATATTGGCCTCTGTCGCGCCCACGATGAATGCGTAGGAGGCGATGCCGGAGACCAAAATGATAAAACTGTCGGCGAAGATGGAAAGGCCGGATATCAGGGACGCGGAAAACGAAAAATTTGCTTCATTCGGCGCACTTGCCGCGCTTGCTTCCGATTCAACGAAGACAGCCATTACGTCACCCCGCTCTTTAACGCACTGTCTAAAGACCGAATTCGATCAGTGGTTGCTGGCGCTGCCCCTTCATTTTTCCGCGCATGCGGCCGCACAGGTCTTTCTGGAGAACGTCCGCGTCAACGAAACATATGTTTTGTGGGATGTCGAGATGTCGCCAGCTTTATCCTCAAGTTTAAAGCTATAACCAAGATCGCCACGCCATCTACGGGCGAGCTCAATGGAATACAAAGGAGAAACAGCATAGAAATCGCGCGCTGCCCCCGTCGTTCCCGAGGCCTCCTGGTGTTGATACTCGGTGGATATTCCGAGCTGGGATCGACTGTTTATACGTTCGGTGGCGCCAAGAGTTACCGCGGTCCGCTGCTGTAATTCGCCGCTGGCGCTGGGGACAAGATCATGATTTGCTGAAAAGATCAGTGATCTTGTTTCCGACGCATATTGGAGATCGATCCCCGCGATCCCGCTGGCCGACGAGCTGGTCAAGTCAAAAGCACCGCCGCCCGCATTATCGTCGGTCCGAAAAGCGGCACCTCCATTTACCTTGAGAGTGAAATTCTCACGCAATTTTTTGTCGAACCGACCGACCAACCTATATGTATGGGTTTTTTCGCCCGGAACGTCATCAGGTTCATAAAGGCTCCAACCCAGCTCAGTTCTGAAAGCCGTCGTCTCATTGATCTGGTGAGTCCAGGACCCGGTTATCCCGAAATCCAGATACGGCACCAAATCGGGAGTTTCATCGGTAAAATCGACACGCTCGATTTTCACGCCAAGGGTCAACGCGTTAATTTCGTTCAACTTTGCCGACACGTCGCCATCGGCGCCAAACGTCACGCGGTCGGTGTTTTGCCTGGTAAAGCCCGTATCCCTCAGTTCGCTCTCGGCCGCATTCTCCATGGCAAAGGCGGCCGAGAGATTGTATGTCCTTGCAATTCCATCTTTGTGGAAATTCAAAACGTGGTGGTGGTTGAGGGCGTCGAGGCTGTCCTCGCTGCCAGCGCCGAAATATTTTCTGAAATCCGCGTCTGAATGAAATTTCCAATATTTCTCTGGTCCGGTCCAGGCGATGTCCGCCGCCACCGAAGTCAATGATCCGAAGACTTCGCCTAGGCTATTCTCGACGAGAAAAATATTGTTGTCATATTCAAAACGTTCTGAAACCCGAGTTTCATAGGACAACTCCGCACCCAGTGAGGGTGCGGCAGAACCGGTCAAAATGACAGCCAGGTACGCGCTCAGCAGCGCCGCTCGATTGTGCCCAAACCCCAATTGCATCTTGCCCCGCATAGCCGGTCCTGGATCAAGCCTCTTTCTGCCAGGATCACCAGATCACCATATTAGAGATGAACTCCTCATGGCTCGATTCAGAACAAGCCCCTTTCCGGTACGATCACCACATCACCGTCTTGAAGATAAATATTGCCGGTCAGATCTGTCTGACGTCAGCGCCTATGGGACAGATTTGTAGAATCGCATAAGGGAGGATT
>CAYWBS010000072.1:6479-9768 GCA_964456215.1 uncultured Hyphomicrobiaceae bacterium | reverse complement strand
GAGTCGATCCCGTTGTAAGACGACGTCTTGCAACGGGATCGACTCCCGTTCCGGGTTTAATTCAGCATTCTGCAAGATCAACGGCGTCGGAGAGCACGCATCGCGAAAAACCATTGCCGTTCCCGGCTCTGTAGATGTCCGCAAGGGCGCTGTAAGCCTGGATCAATGCGTCGGCAACAAGGGTTCTCCGGCAAACCTCCTCAAGATCAAAGATCTTGGCCAGCCTGGGCGTTTTGATCTCGATCACGCCCTCTTTGCGCAACGAAGTCAACCCTCGGGTTACCGTGGCCGAGTTCAGTCCCAGATAGTCACCGATTTCCTCTCGAGTCATCGGCAATTCAAGCCATGCACTGCCCGACGGGTTCAATTGGCCGGACCACAGCGCGACCTCAAGGAGGAAGCTTGCCAGACGTTCTTCCTGGTTAAATTGACCGAGTACCATACTGTGGATCGCTGTGCGTTGCAGCGCTAGGCATATCCACTGCGTGAATGCCTTTTTGAAACCGTTTGATCTGGCGGCGTTCGCTTCAGGACGGTAAAGCTTGGCGTGCAGAAGAGTCGTGTCAGCCAACGCATAGGCACTGACCTCGGGAAGATCGCGGGCAAAACTCGGAACCAGAACATCCCCCGGAAAACAGAAATTGAGAACCTGGCACCGGCCGTCCCATAAAACGGATTTCAAACTTGCCACCCCTGAGCATATCAGGAACATGTCTATGGAATTGCCTTTGACCACGTCATCTCCGATGACGCCTCCCCGAGAAAGCCCCACCAACCTCACACCCGTAGCGCTGGCGACATTATCCTTCGCATATTGTAGATGGTCCGCTATGACATTTCGGGCGCTTATCGCATTTTCCAATGAGAAGCTTCGAATTTGAGCACTCATCAGTACCCCCTCTGTTAGCAGAGGCTTCTTCTCTTTTGCTGTTAATTGTAGTCTCGGCGGCGGCATTTTTCCTTGATCCAAATCAACGGCAACTCTCGCTATTCTCCACATTGTCCCTAGGACCACTGTGAGGTTCCCAATTTACCTGACCGCATTGCTTCAAGGTGGTCGCGAACCTGGAAAACACACCCTGTGTCACTTGGACAACAGTGAGGGTTTTTTTGCAGGAAACTGACCAAAGTCAGCGCGCGGAGTAGTTACTTGAGTTGTCCTGCTGCAGGTGACGGTTGGGCAAAGCAGAGGTCGGGAATAAGACCCGCCCGCTAGGAAATGACAGTTGGCCTGATGTTCAGGCCGCAAGACTGTGTCGCCGGGGGCAGAAGGATGAAAAAAACGGTAGAACCATGCGGTGATCGAACCGTTCAGCACATAATGAGGCTTAACCACCCCAAGTCGCGCATCGGCCGCAGATGCGCGCCGGTTTCAGCCAAAGCGCTGATCATGGCAGCGACGACCATTCCGGCGGCGGTTACGATTTTTCTGGCATTGTCCAGCATTTCGTACGTTGTCCGGGCGGAGGAGCAGAAACTTTCCCTGTTCCACGCGTTCAGTTCCGCTGGGGCCGTAACTGAACTTCGCAACTACTTGGTGAAGATCAAGCATGAAAAGCCAGCGGATTTGGCAGGAGCCAAATCCGCTAACGATGCACTTGTTGGCCTGAAAGAATACGCCAGCCAAGTCGGTCTCGAAGTAGGCGTTCCGGTAAGAACCGCATCGCCTACGTCTGCATCGGTGAAACTTGCCGCTGCCACGATGGCTAAGGACGAGGCGACCTACGTCGGAACCAAAGTATGCCTGGGTTGTCATCAGGCTGAGGCTGCGGTGTTCAGCAAAACGCTTATGGGCCGGATTGGCAAGGTCCAGCCGGGAACGATGGAATGCGAAAACTGCCACGGCCCAGGTTCGGCCCACGCGAAGGCCGGCGGCGGCCGAGGCGTTGGCGGTATCATTTCCTTCCGCCCCAACGACGTCAGCCATACCGCGGACCAGGACAACGCGATCTGCCTTGGCTGCCACGACAAGGGCGCGCACATCTTGTGGCGCGGCAGCACGCACCAGACACGCCAGCTGCGCTGCACCAACTGCCACACGGTCATGAAAAACGTGTCGCGCAAGCACCAGCTCAAGAAGCCGACAGTGACCGGCACGTGCGTCCAGTGTCACAAGAACAAGCTGGCGCAGATATGGCGCACCTCGCATATGCCGGTCGGAGTGTTTGGCAAGAACAAGATGAGCTGTTCGGATTGCCACAGCCCGCATGGCAGCATCAACCAGTCCCTGCTGAAGAAGGCGACGGTGAACGAGGTCTGTTATGAGTGCCATGCCGAAAAGCGCGGCCCGTTCCTGTTTGAACACGTGCCGGTGCGCGAAAACTGCCTGAACTGCCACAATCCGCACGGGTCCAATAATGACTTCCTGCTGAAGATCTCGCGGCCGCGGTTGTGCAATACGTGCCATGAGGTGGCTCACTTTGCCACGTCGGCCGCCAAGGTCAGCCACAGCTGCCAGAATTGCCACTCGCAGCACCATGGTTCCAACAGCCCCTCCGGGGTGCGGTTCCAGCGTTGACCGGGGCAGACATGAGGATTTGGGGGATAAGTGAGATGAAAACGACACTGAGCATCCGGGCATTGCTCTCAAGCGCACTGGTCGCGGCGCCGGTCGTGATTCTGGCCCCGGCCATAGCGTCGGCGGATGACGGCAACAAGCAATGGTATTCCCATGGCGACGTCGAGGTCGGCACCAATATCTTCATCGACGAACCGTCCAGCGGTTTCGGCTTAGTGCCGGGCACGAACCTGTTCCTGACGCCGAGGAATAGCGAAAGCGACGCCAAACTGCATGAATATGGTCAATATCCGGATGTGTTCAGCACTCTGCACCTGTGGGGGGGAAGAACAGACGACACGTTCTTTTATGACTTCCTGGCGGAAGATATCGGCAATAACAGCCAGCATTACTCTCTCGATTTGCAAAAGACGGGCCGGCATTACCTGGAGCTGGACTGGGACGAGATCCCTCATCTTCTGACCACCAGCGCCAAGAACGTTTTCGGCGGCGTCGGCACCACGAACCTGACCGTCGATGACGCGCTGCAAGGGTCGCTTGATACCGTAGCGGGAGCGGGGAACAATGCCTTCGTGCAACCTTTGATCGCGGCCAACGCCACAAGGCTGGAAATGAACATCCAGCGCGAAAAGGGAACCGTCGACTACAAATTCACGCCCGGCGGGAAATGGGAATTCACGGTCAACTACACCAACGAGAAGCGCGAAGGCTTGCTGCCGCAATCCCTGAACTGGAACGAAGGGGGCGGTTTCGCCACCAATCCTCAGTATG
>CAYWBS010000072.1:0-6469 GCA_964456215.1 uncultured Hyphomicrobiaceae bacterium | reverse complement strand
TGTACCAGTGCCGATCAATGACCGGACCCAGAATCTGACTCTCGCCGCCCAGTATCTTAATTCCACCAGATGGGGGAACTGGGTCGAGAAGCTCCAGTTTTTTGCGTCCTGGTACAACAATTCTCTCGTTGCGCTGAATGCGGAAAATCCATGGTGCGACGGCGGTGCCGTTGCAGGCGGTGTGAACTGCACCAGGGATTTACGTCTTGCTCTCCCGCCCGATAACGAGGCCATTTCGTTCACGCTTAGCGGCGTGATGGATCTGCCCTGGAAGAGCCGGCTGATGCGCACCCTTCAGTATACCAAGATGGAGCAGAATGATCCGTTCGTCGAAACGAATAACAACGGCATCATTCATTCGTTATGGCCGGCCACCAGCGCCCATGCGGAGATCGAAACCTTTCTGTCCGACAATACCCTGACGACGCGAATCAGTGACAAACTGACCTCGAAGCTCAGATATCGCTATTATGACGTCGACAACAACACGCCTGAGCTAACCTGGGACGATTATATCCGCGCGGACAGCGCCCTTGTTGCTACCGAACGGCGCAATCTCGCTATTGACTACACCAAGCAGAACGCCAGTGCCGCGCTCAATGCACGCGTCACAAAAAGGGTCAATGTCGGCGCCTCTTTTGACTGGGAACGCATTGCGCGCGACCGGCAGGAGGTGAACGAGACCGATGAATATACCGGAAAGATCTACGGCACTGCCCGCATCGGCGAGGCGACGACGGCCCGCGCCAGCGTGGCCTATTCCGAGCGGCGTTACGATAAATATGACTTGGCGACATTTGTCGGGGTGCCGGGCGGGGCAGACTCGGATAATCCTGCCGAATGGCGGAAATATTTCATAAATAACCGCGACCGTCTCAAAGTCGTGGGATCCCTCGACATTCCGGTCACCGACACGCTGACGGTCACGCCGACACTGGGGATTGACAGAAACCGTTTCCCGGGGGCGCCTGACCGCCTGGGCGTGAAGGAAAGGGACGGCTGGAACATCGGCATGGATGTGGTAAAACGGGTCAATTCCCGGGTCAGTATTTTTGGCGGCTACAATTACGAGGACTGGGACTGGACGATCGACCGTACGTCCACGGTTACCCACTTCATCAATCAGCATTACCAGACCTTTCATACCGGCCTGGACCTGCAGGCGATACCGGACCGGCTCGCCTTCAAGTTCAAGTACCGGCTCGCGATGTCCGACGAAGACCAAGCGCAAGAGTTTCCGACCGGAAGAAACCAGTTCCAGCGGTTCAGCGCCGAAGCGGTCTATGACGTCACGCGCGCCCGGCATTATGGCAGCCTCAAGGACGCGCCCCCGGTCGACGACGACACACGCTCGATCGTCGTTAAGCTCGGTTATGTGTTCGAGAAGAATGAGACCGAAAATTCTGCGATCTCCGACTTGCAACCCTATGATGCTACCGTCGACAACGACGGGCTGTTCCTGGCGGCGTTCAATCCGAACTACACCGCGCATATCATCAGACTGTCGCTCGGCACGAAATGGTAGGCTGACTTAAATAAGCCGCCCGCGTCATACGGATGCGGGCGGCAGCACCTTCGGGGCGAACATCAGTTTGCCAGAGAGCTGAGTGTCGTTCCTCATCTGACCGTTCGTCGCAAGAACGAAAATTAATCTTGCCAGCAGCCTCGCCGGCTGACAATTCTTGCGGCTATGGGGCGGACCCTGTCGGAAACAGAAATCCAGGTCATTCTTTTCCTCACGACGAACATTCGTCGCGATGGAATTTAGGTTGCCGCTCCGGCTCCGGTTTGATTTTCATCAATGCGGCTTAGGCGAATCTGATATTGTTTTAATTTTATAGTCTTACGTTTAACGAGGCGACAAATGTCCGCGATGATGGAGTCTTTGCGGGAGGATCACGAAAATATGGTGCAGGTACTCGATGTTCTCGAGCACGAACTGGCCGTTTTCGATCGCGCCGAAAGGCCGGATTACGAAATCATCCAGGTCATACTATACTACTTCCAGGAGTATCCGGATCGCTGCCATCATCCAAAAGAAGATCTTATTTTCCGAAAATTGAAGGAGCGCGCGCCGGCCCGCGCATCGGCGTTCGCCGATCTCGAGGCTGAGCATGAGGAAGAGGCGCTTCGGTTGCATCGATTTGCCGAGGCGGTTGACAATGCGCTCACGGACCAGGATGTATCCCGGGATTCGTTTACACATGTTGCTCGCGAGTTCATAGACGGCGAACGCAAACATATGGAGATGGAGGAGCGGCACTTCTTCCCGGCAGCAATCGAAAGTTTGACAGATGAGGATTGGTCTGAGCTGGATTCGAGGCTTGCCGACGAGAGGGACCCCCTGTTCGGCGCAGATGTCGTGGAGAGGTTTCAGGCCCTACGCCGGCGAATTATCAAATGGCAATCTGAAAACCAGGCCGAGCGATCGAGCAGTGCGCCGGCCGAGTAAGGGCGCCGAGTAAGGGCTAAGACTCTCAATCTGCAATTTACGCAGTGCGGATGGCGAAGGTGGCAATGGGCCCAGTCAGGGGTATGGGCCTCAAGAGAGCCCCTTGGTCGCCAGATGATTTTGCGATGCGCCTGACGTCCGCGGAGGGGCCTTCTATGGCGACGTAGCCAATGGCGGCGCTCGTACCGGACCTATTCGCGATAAACATGGACGGGTATCTTGCTGTGGGTCAGGACTTTGACCGTCTCGCTTCCCAACAGCACGCCTTCAACGCCTCTATGTCCATGCGATGCCATGAAAATCAGATCGCAATTTTCCGTCTGCACGGCCCGGAGAATGGCTTGATAGGGATAGTCATCTTTGACATGGAGGAGATTATATTCGACGTTCGCACGTTTCGCGGCATTGCTCAGAACCGTCAAATCGTTGTCGGCAATGATCGCTGCTTCTTTGTTGTACTGATCTTCAGTGAATTTTTTTCCGATCGAACCGAAAAGCTCACCTCGTGAAAAGGTTTTCCACGATAACGTAACTTTTATGCCGGTAACTTTGGCGTGCAATTCCCTGGCCAGTAAGACACCTTGCTGAACCGCCCTCCCTGAGAGTTCAGAGCCATCGGTTGGAATAAGAATGTGCTGATACATCTTTGCCTCATGGTCCCCAGACGGGGCGTCGCTCGGGGCGTTAAAAGATTGGCGCATCCTTCCCAGTGACACGCTCCGGGGAAGAGTCATCTCTTTTTCGTCGTCCATCCCCGGTCGGACTCGTCCGCTGAGAGTTGCAAAGTGTTCCAGAGTTCATGTACTACGGCCTTATCGCCAATCAAATGCAATTGGAGCGGAACAGAATGTCGGGATAACTCCGCAAATTTATGCAGGTAAAGCGCCTTTGCTCGCTCGCGACCGCATTCGCCATAAGCAAAATAGGCGGCCGCATCAAACTGTTTCCGGCACCATCTTTATGGCCCCGCAGGGACATTCTGCCGCACACATGCCGCAGCCCTTACAATAATCGTAGTTGAACTCGAACCGGTTGCCAGGACCAAGCTTTATGACCGCGTTATCAGGGCATATGCCGTAGCAATTGTCGCACTCAAAGCAATTCCCGCAGGAGAGGCATCGTCTGGCCTCATAAAGCGCGTTGTCCTCGGTCAGGCCCTTCAAGACCTCCTCGAATCCAGACTGCCGCCGGACCAGGTCAAGCTGCGGCTGCATCGTCTGGGGCGCATCGTCGTAATACCAGGTATTAAGCTTGTCGAATTCGGCGAGTTCGTGCTTCGGAGCTTGCTCATAGCGCTTGCCCCTCAGCCATGCATCGATGTGACGCGCCGCTTTCTTGCCATGGCCGACGGCGACGGTCACCGTGCGCTCCGCGGGAACCATATCACCACCCGCGAACAATCCTTCTCGACCCGTCATCATCTGGTTATTCACCGTCACCACGCCGTCACTGGCGACTTCAACGCCTGGTACCTTATTGAGGAAGCTCGTATCCACGTCCTGGCCCAGCGCCAAAATCAGAGTATCGGCTTCGATAACTTCAAATTCGCCCGTGGGCCGAGGACGGCCATCGCCGTCGATCTCCATCTTTTCGACGGTAAAACTGACTTCGTCGATCTGTTTGATGGTGCGCAGCCAATGTATCATCACCCCTTCTTCTTCGGCCTCAGTGGCCTCGAAATCGTGAGCAGGCATCTCCTTTCTGGAACGACGATAAACGATCATGGGCTCCTCGACACCGAGGCGCCTGGCAGTGCGCGCCACGTCCATGGCGGTATTGCCACCGCCGTAAACGATCACGCGCCGGCCCAACTGCGGCGGCTCGGAACTCATTTCCATGTCACGCAGTACGCTGACCGCATCGAGGATCTTGCCGGCGGCGTGAGCCGGAATGTCGATGCGTTTGGCCAAATGAGCGCCGACGGCCACGAAGACGGCGTCGAAACCCTCTTTCTCGAATGCGGCCTCGATGTCTTCGACCTTGGTGTTGAGCTCCAGTGCCACGCCCAATTTCACGATGCGCTCGATTTCATAGTCCAGTACGTCACGCGGCAGACGGTATTTCGGAATTCCGAACCGCATCATGCCGCCGGCCATTGGTCCGGCCTCGCGGATTGTAACGGCGTGACCAAGCCGCGTCATATGATAGGCGGCGCTGAGGCCGCTCGGTCCGGCACCCACAACCAGCACCCGCTTGCCAGATGGCGCAGCGTCGAATTTGGGCTTCCATTTATGTTCCCACGCCGTGCGCCCAAGAAAGCGTTCGATGGCGTGGATGCCGACGGCTTCGTCCAACTTGGCACGGTTGCAGGCCGTTTCGCACGGGTGGTAGCAGACTCGGCCCATGATGCCCGGCAACGGGTTGTCTTCCATCAACACCTGCCAGGCGCGCTGATAATCCCCCTCCTCGGCGTGAAACAGCCATTTCTGAATATTCTCGCCAACAGGACACGCATTGTTGCAAGGGGGCAGGCGGTCGATGTAGAGCGGCCTTTCAGTACGCCACGTACCTGTCTCATTGGCGAGGCTTGTGCCGGGGTCAAGGGTAACGGCAAAGGGAAGCTGCTTGGTCATTCGCCTGCCCTTTCGCCCATAAGGTTGAAGCGCTTAATATTGGAGTCGGCCATACGCTGGAGAGCGGCAATACGCTGCGAATCCTCTTGGCCCGTCCTGAACAAGTGCGTGAAGCGGCGCTGCGGTCTGAGGTATTCCTCAACCGGCACCTTGCGGCGGATTTTGTGGGATCCGGTTACTTCGCCATGTTCCGCCTCGAACAGCGGAAACAACCCACATTCGACAGCGAGCCGGGCGATGCGGATCGTGTCATGAGGCGCCGAGCCCCAGCCAAGCGGGCAGGGCACCATGATGTGGATGTAGCGCGACCCCGCAATGCCCATCGCCCGGGTCACCTTGGCTTCAAGGTCGTGAAGGTCAGCGACGCTTGCTGTCGCGACATAGGGAATATTATGGGCCATGGCAATAAGCGGCAAGTTCTTGCCGGTGCCAAATACATTTCCGGGCGCTTTGCCGACGGCCGGCGTCGTTGCCGTACGGGCGGTCGGCGGCGTTGCCGAGGAACGTTGCACGCCGGTATTCATATACGCTTCATTGTCGTAGCATATGTAAAGGACATCATCGTTGCGTTCAAACATACCGGACAAACACCCGAATCCGATGTCGGTGGTTCCACCATCGCCGCCCTGGGCCACCACTTTCACGTCTGCCCGACCCTTGCGCCGCATGGCCGCGGCAACCCCTGTCGCCACTGCTGGCGCATTTCCGAACAATGAATGCAACCAGGGGATCTGCCAGGACGTTTCGGGATAGGGCGTAGTGAACACTTCGAGGCATCCGGTGGCATTGACAGCGACAAGCTGACCTTTGGTCGCGCGCATGGCCGCATCCAAGGCATAGCGCGCGCCGAGCGCCTCGCCGCAGCCCTGGCACGCTCGATGCCCCGATGTGATGGCGTTGGAGCGATCCATAGAGGCCTGGACGCTGCGGGCTGCCTCGTCCATCAGCCGGTTACCGACCGTGTGTGTGCCGGTCTGGTAAAACTTGACTCGTTGCAGGGCGCCATCGTTGCTCATGAAGCTCTCCCTCGGTCGTTGTGGACAACTGTGGCGGTGCTCAAATTCTTGAGGATATTTTCAGCGGTCGGGCCAGACCGCCTGGTTTTGGCAGCCCGGTCGATTTCCTGCTCAACGACGCCATGGTCGAGGTCCAGAAACTGGATGTCCGGCAGTTCAGCAGCCGCCGCGCCGGTGACGACTTTCTCAAGCGCGGCCATGGTGATGGCCCGCCCGCCAAGACCGGCGATGACCGTGTAGACAGGCAACGGCGCCTCCCTGAGCGCCATGCGGACGTTGGAGGCGACAACTCCGCCAAGACCCGGCGCCAGGCTTTTTTCCACAACCACCACATATTTGGCATTGCCAAGCGCGGCCTTCAGTTCGGCAAGCGGGAACGGCCGGAAGGAACAAACGCTAACGGAACCGACTGGAGCGCCGTCCTCGCA
>CAYWBS010000071.1:0-9773 GCA_964456215.1 uncultured Hyphomicrobiaceae bacterium | reverse complement strand
TTCGAGAGCCGCACCGCCAGGCCCGGGATTTTCTTTTTTGATCCTTTTGTCTGGACCTATTGCAAGGCCGTAGCCTTGCTCACCGGTATCTATGCGGCATTGAGCATCAGCTTGATATTTTGATCATACGCGCACACCGGAAGCCTTATTGCCTCTGCCGGGCGGGATTTGCAGGTCCCGTCCGGCTGGGCTTTTCGGCTTCGCCCCGGATCTCGTCGGCAGCACCGCCTCGCCCCGCTACCCCAGCCTCTCATGCAGACCGTGGGCGACGATTTTGCGCATGACGCTCGGCAGGGCCTCCCCCTTGAGGTCCCGGCAGTAGACCCAGCGGCAGCGGTCCGGCTCCGCCCAGAGGTTCAGCGGCGTCTCGGCATCGACGACGGCGCGGTAGACCTCAAGCTCGAGGCGGAAATGGGTGAAGGTATGGGTCACCTGCCCCGGCACGCGGCACCAGTCGGCGCGTATCGGGACGAGGCCGGCGAATTCTTGCCTCTCCGGCGCCCGCTCGCGCCACTCCGTCGAGGGGATTTCCATCATGCCGCCGAGCAGCCCCTGCTGCGGCCGCTCGCGGAGCAGGACGCAGCCGTCCTCGCGGACGGCCAGGAACGCGGCGCCGCGGCGCACCGGCCGTTCGGCCTTCGGCTGGCGCATCGGCAGGCGGGCGGCGATGCCCTGCCCCTCGGCGCTGCAATGGCCTTTGACCGGGCAGAGCATGCAGGAGGGTTTTGTCGGAGAGCAGATCGTCGCGCCGAGATCCATGATCGCCTGGGCGTAGTCGCCGGGCCGGCGGCGCGGGGTGAGGCCGTCGGCAAGCTCCCTGAGGCGCGGCTTGGCGTCGGGCAGCGGCGTCTCGACCGAAAAGAGCCGGGCCATCACCCGCTCGACATTGCCATCGACCACTGTCGCCGGCCGGTCGAAGGCGATCGCCGCAATGGCCGCGGCGGTATAGGGACCGATGCCTGGCAGTTTAATGAGCTCATCCTCGCTGGCCGGGAATTCGCCGCCATGGTCTTCGACAATGCGCTGAGCGCAAAGATGCAGATTGCGGGCGCGCGAATAGTAACCGAGCCCCGCCCAGGCCTTGAGCACGTTCCCGAGTTCCGCCGCCGCCAGCGCGTTAACCGTCGGCCAGTGATCCACGAAGTTATTGAAGTAAGGTCCGACGGCCCTGACCGTCGTCTGCTGCAGCATGATTTCGCTGAGCCAGATTCTGTAGGGATCCGGCCTCTCGCCCGGCTGGTAGCGCCACGGCAGATCGCGCCGCGCATCGTCGTACCAGGCCAGCAGCAGTTCGGGGACCGGCGGTAGATCATCCGGGGCTGTCGCCGCATTAAGTTGATGATTTGGCAATTCGCCCCTGCCTTCATTCAAGCGAATCAGTCATAGGATGGTAACCGGTCCCTGACACGTTTGGCGACTACTATGCGACAAAATCGAAAATTCAGTGAAACGTACGAAGATCGAGCGCGAGACGTCCGCCGCGACAGTGGCACGTCCCGACGGGGAGTTTGGGGAAGGCCCGTCGGCGCCTTCGTGCCGCGCCTGACGCGGCCGGCCTTCGAGAAGTTTGGTTTTCCCGCAGCGGCGATTGTCACCGACTGGACCGCCATCGTCGGCTCCCAACTCGCCAGCTATACGATTCCCGAGCGACTAAAATGGCCACGGACTCAAGGGGTTATGGACGGCAACGCCTTCCCCTCGGAGACCGGCGGCAAGGGCACGCGCGGCGCGACCCTGCTTCTTCGTGTCGACGGTCCAAGGGCCATCGAGGTTCAATTCATGGCCGGGCAGATCATCGAGCGGATCAACGTCTATTTCGGCTACAAGGCCGTCTCGGAACTGCGCATCGTCCAAGCGCCCTTGCCAAGACAAAACCCCGGTTTAAAGGATATCCGGAGCGCTGAGCCCTCGCCTGAGACCATTGCACTGCCGGCAATTGAAAAGCCCGGGCTCCGCCAGGCTCTGCAACGACTCTCCGGAAACGTCAGCAACGCAAATCGCCAGCGGTCCTGACAGACATCTTTAGCCGCCTTCCCGGCAATTGACCGTGGATTTCGTCACAATTATCAGGCGAACCAGCCCTATAGCCTTACCGTCGCCTCGAGATTGTCAGCCATGGTCTTGCCATTTTTGCTTTGAAACACCATGGTAGCTGGAACGAGCGGGGGCCATGTAATTGAGCCGAGCTATTTTTGTAACTTTGCATCAGGAGCAGGAAGTGACGATCGGAGACAAAGGTGAAGGCGGATTCTTCGGCGGACGTACCGTCATATTCGGCGCTGGAATTGCGTTGCTGCTGATTGGCGCGGCCGTTGGCGGTTACCTGGCCTTCGCGCCAAAGGAAAAGGCCGAGCTAACAGTTGCCAAGTCAGAGAACGACGAACTCATGGCGAAGGGCCCGCTTGCCGAGAATATTCTCGGCTCTCCGAATGCCCCGGTTACAATTATTGAATATTCTTCAATGACTTGCCCCCACTGCGCGAATTTCCACAGGAAGACGCTGCCAGATCTCAAAAAGAAATATATCGATACCGGCAAAGTCCGCTACATCATTCGCGAATACCCGCTTGATAATTTGGCCATGGCGGCATTCATGCTCGTCCGTTGCGCCGGGCCGGAGAAATATTTCCCCTTTGTGGAAACCCTTTACGCGCAACAGCGATACTGGGCATTCGTTGAAGGCGATCCCGTGCCCGAACTGTTGAAAATGGCAAAACAGGCCGGTTTCACAAAAGAGAGCTTCGACAAATGCCTTTCGGACCAAAAGCTCCTGGAGGGATTGAATTGGGTTCGCAACCGCGGCCATGAAAAATTTCAGGTGAATTCGACGCCGACATTCTTCATCAACGGCCAGAAGCTGAAAGGCGCGAACAATCTTGCGGATTTCGAGAAAATGATTACGCCGCTTCTCTGAGCGAAGCCGAGGGCGGTCGCGGAGCGGACGCTAAAACAGTCCCTTAAGGGAGGCATGGCGTCGGAAGCTCAATTCGCCCAAAATCAAACAGGAAGCCGTGCCAGAATTCTTGAATATGAGATGGCGTGTCTATGATAGATTGCTTTTGCTCCCTCAGGGCCCGGCGTATCCACCGGCGATGGTGACAAACTGCCTGGCTCGCAAATGAGCCATTGGGTGAATTCGCGAAAAATGGGAACGGAGAGCTTGGCGATTAATCGGCGCGGTGTAATAGCGGGGCTGACAATATCCGCTTTGACGGGTCTTTCGGCATGTTCCGGAGCGCGACCGCGCGGTTTCACGTTCGCACGTTCCGAAACTCGGCCGGACAAATTCAAGGGCAAACAGCCTGAAATCCCCCTGAATGCCGATGGCACGCCCAAGCTTGCGGATTTGATGAAGGCCGGTCCGCTAGGCGAGAAATCCCTGGGCAGCCCGGATGCGCCGGTCACCATGATCAAATATGCCTCCCTGACCTGTCCCTATTGCCGGGCATTTCATCAGCAGACATTTCCGGAATTGAAGCGGCGCTATATCGACACCGGCAAAATTCGCTTTATTCTCCGGGAGTTCCCAATCGGCCACGCATCGGGAGCGGCGACCATCGTCATGCGTTGTATCGGCCAAAACGACGACCGGAAATATTTCGAGCTGTATCACCGTTTTATCACCAATCAGCCGCTATGGGTCTCCCAGGAGGTCCGGAAAGATGCTATTTATAAGGTTGCCGCTCCTCTGGGGATAACCCGCAAGAGGTTTGACACATGCTTTGAGAATCAAAGCATTGTTGAGGGGTTGAAATGGGTGAAAGAATGGGGGCGGAATCTCGGCGTGACGGGTACGCCGACCTTTTTCATAAACGGGAAAAAGGTCCGGGCGGTGCTCAAAATTGATGAAATCCGGAAGATGGTCGATCCCTACTTGTCTTAGGACAAAAAGCACGACCGCGAATTCCGATTGAACCAAATCGTCTCCTTCAGCAAATCCTAATCTGGCAGGTGACATATCGTGCAAATAACGCGCCTTCGGCTGATCGGTTTCAAATCCTTCGTTGAGCCGACGGACCTCGCGATTGAGCCCGGCCTGACCGGCGTCGTCGGGCCGAACGGGTGCGGCAAATCAAATTTGCTCGAGGCGCTTCGATGGGTGATGGGGGAAACATCCTTCAAAACGATGCGCGCTTCCGCCATGGAAGACGTGATCTTTTCCGGCACGCAGAGCCGCCCGCCACGTAATTCGGCGGAAGTGACGATGTTTCTCGACAATTCCAGTCGCAGCGCGCCCGCCGGCTTCAACGACAGCGATATATTGGAGGTCACTCGGCGCATCGAGCGCGAAGCCGGCTCAGCCTACAAAATCAATGGCAGGGACGTGCGCGCCCGTGACACCCAGCTCCTGTTCGCGGACGCCTCGACGGGCGCGCGCTCCCCGGCGCTCGTACAGCAGGGCCAAATCGGCGAGATCGTCAACGCCAAGCCGCAGGCGCGCCGCCGCATTTTGGAGGAGGCCGCCGGTATTACGGGCCTGCACAGCCGCCGCCATGAAGCGGAACTACGTTTGCGCGCCGCGGAAGGCAATCTCGAGCGGCTCCAGGATATCATGGGGCAACTGCACTCCAGGCTTTCGAGCCTGAAAAGGCAGACACGCCAAGCGATCAGATACAAGGAGCTTTCGACACTCATCCAACATGCCGAGGCCATTCAATTCCATCTTGCCTGGTCAGCCGCCGGTGCGGCCGTCACGGCCGAGGAGGCCGCTCTTCACGACACGCTCAGGGACGTCGGGGCCTTTACTCAGGAAGAAAGCGCCGCATTGCGGGAACAGGCGGACGCCGCGGAAGCCCTGCAGCCACTACGACAGGCGGAAGTCGAGCGTGCGGCCATTCTCAATCGTTTTTCAAATGAACGCGACAGTCTCGATAGGGAGGAGGCGCGCGCAAAGGAACGACAGGGCGAATTGACGGACCTTGCCGGTCAACTCGATGCCGACCTTGAGCGTGAAAAAGGATTGATTTCGGAAGCCAGGGAGCTTCTCGCCCGCCTGGCGGAAGAACAAAGGACATTGAATGCGTCGACGGCGGCAACAAGCGATGCGGTCGGGCAAGCGCGTGAAGTTTTCGATACCTCCAGGCGCGAGCTGGACGAGGCCGAAGCCACCTATGACGCGGTCGCAGCCGGGGCCGCCGAACTCAAAGCCCGCCGGGAGCAACTCCAGACGGCGGAGGCGGATTTTGCCCGCCAATATGCGCGCCTTGAGGAGCAAAAAAATAGTCTCGAGCGGCAGTTCGCGGAGATCGGAGGATTGGTCGCCGACGCCGAAAAACACGGCGCCTTGAGCACAGAGATCGGGACGGCCGCTCAAAAAATCATAAACTTGGAAGGCCAGATCGGTACGGCGGAACGGCACGCCGAAGAAGCCGGAACGCTATGCGAGCAATTGCGCGAACGCTCGCATGGGGCAAAGATAAAAGCACAGAACCTGCAAACCGAAGTGCAGACCCTGACCAAGCTCCTTATTCCCACTGAAGCGGGCGAGTGGCACGCTGTCATTGATCGTATCCGTGTCGCGCCCGGCTATGAAACGTCGCTCGCGGCCGCCCTCGGAGACGATCTGGACGCACCGACCGACGAACGCGCCGCCGTCCATTGGAAAATCCTGCCGAATACTGACGACGTCGCATTTCAGGAGGGGGTCGTTCCCCTCGCCGAATTCGTGGAAGCCCCTCCGGAACTGGCTCGCCGGCTGGCGCGGATCGGCGTTGTCGACCGTGAGGCCGGTTCCCGGATCCAACTGACACTTAAGCCCGGTGAGCGGCTGGTGTCCAAGGAAGGCGATTTATGGCGGTGGGATGGATTCAGCGCCTCCGCCGACTCCGATACATCCGCCGCCAAGCGCCTTGCCGAGCGCAATCGCCTCGAACGTTTGCGCAACGACATGCAGGAGGCGGCGACCGCGGCCGCGACAGCCATTGAAGACCTGGCTGGAGCGGAAGAGCGCGCCCGCAAAGCCAAAGAAGTCGAGAAGGAACTTCGCCTGGAATGGCGCGAGCTGCAAAATACGCTTGAAAGATTGCGCGGAGATCTCGCCGGCGCTGAACGCGCGCAACAGGAACACAAAACAAAACTTTCAATGTTGGAGGAGTCGCGTCGCCGGCTCGACGATTCGTTTGCCGATCATGCCGAACGGCGAGCCGCGGTTGAAGCGGCTGTCGCTGCCTTGCCGCCGGCCGATCAAATGGAAGGCAAGCTTGCAGTCGCGCAGTCCGAGGTTTCGGCCAAGCGAAAGGCTCACATGGAGACGCAAGCCGCCGTCGATAGGCTGGAACGAGACGCGCGCATGGTCGAGGAGCGTCTCGCCTCGATCTCCGAAGAAACGGGCCGCTGGAATGACCGCGCACTCAGTGCTGAACGGCAGGCGAACGCGCTTGCGGAGCGGATCAGGAAAAACCGTTCGGATCTCGACGTTTTGGCCGGCATCCCCGCCCGGATTGCCGAACGCCGGGGAAAGCTGTTAACGGAAATCAGCGTTGCGGAAAAGCAGCGGCAAAAAGCCGCCGATGCGCTGGCCGAGGCGGAAAACCGGCTCAACTCATGCAATCAGCGCCTCAAGGATATTCAAGCAAGACTATCCGTTTCCCGGGAAAATCGTGCACGGATCGAGGCGCGGCTTGAAGCCACACGCGAGCGGCGTGCGGATCAGGCCCGCCAAATCCGAGATAGCCTCGGATGCGCTCCGGAAAACTGCCTGAAAATGGCAGGCCTCGAAAGCGGCGATGAACTTCCCGCCCTCCAAGAGATTGAGGCGCGTCTACAAAAGCTCAAATCCGACCGCGAGCGTCTGGGTGGCGTCAATCTCAGAGCCGAGGAGGAAACGACTGAGCTGAGTACACAATATGAAGACATGGAGCGCGAAAAGAAGGATCTCGAAGAGGCGATCGCGCGATTGCGGCAGGGAATCTCCAGTCTGAACAGGGAGGGGCGCAAACGCCTGCTCGAGGCATTCTCGACGGTCGATAATCATTTCAAGCACTTGTTTACGGTTCTTTTTGGCGGCGGCGAAGCCAAGCTCCAGCTTGTCGAATCCGATGACCCGCTCGAGGCTGGTTTGGAGATTATTGCCAGGCCGCCGGGCAAGAAACCGCAGGTTCTGACGCTGTTGTCGGGCGGGGAGAAAGCCCTGACCGCCTTGGCGTTGATTTTTGCCGTGTTTCTGACAAACCCCTCGCCGATCTGCGTGCTGGATGAGGTCGACGCGCCGCTTGATGATTCCAATGTCGACCGTTTCTGCACGCTTTTGGAAGATATGGCCGAGAACACTGCGACCCGGTTCCTTATTATCACCCATCATCCAATGACCATGGCGCGCGTGAACAGGCTCTTCGGCGTAACAATGTCGGAGCGTGGCGTCAGCCAGCTCGTATCGGTAGACCTCGCGACGGCCGAAAGGTTCCGCGAGGCAAGCTAATTCGAGTCATGTGAAACGGCTGGCATGGCCTCGCGGTCAGGAAAATCAGTTTTCCAACAGTCGAGCGCCCTCGCCGCTTACACATGCCGTCTGCAAAGCCGGTCCCGCTTGACTAAAACCTCATTGAATTCAAAGCACTAGTTCTCCATGCCGTTGCTTGACACTGTTTCGGCGGCACTTTATTGTGCGCTCGGCTTCGTAAAGGACCTGAGGCAATGCGAGCGAAGCCATACGAGGGACCGGGACTATGGGCAATGACCAACGCCCAAATTCGTCCGAAAAGTTGAGGGAATTCAACAAGCGCCTGCGACGCGCTCAAGACGCAATCCAGGAAAAAGAAGCGCCGAAACCGCAGCAGCAAACCGCGATGGGTGTCGCATTTCGCATAGCGACGGAACTGGTGGTGGCCGTCGCCGTGGGCGTCGGAATGGGATGGGGGTTAGATAGCTGGCTTGGAACCAAACCCATTTTCCTGTTGATATTTTTCTTGCTCGGGGCGGCTGCGGGCCTCATGAATGTCATCCGGATTTCCAAGCCGGACGGGAGCACGAAAAACTCCGGACCGGATCCACAAGGACCGCGGGTTGGCAGATAAGCGGGATGAATGGCGCTTGATGCGCTTTGCGAGAAAAGGTGGGCTCAGTGACAACACCACATGACGTTCACGGTGGACAAAGTGGAAGTGGCGGCATCGCGCTCGATCCCATGCATCAGTTTGAGATCAAACGGCTGCTACACATCAAGATTGGCGGATTGGACGCTTCATTCACCAACTCCAGCCTGTGGATGGTCATCGGCGTGATTTGTGTCGCTTTGCTGCTTCTCGGCGGATCAAAAAAAGTCATCCCCGGACGGCTGCAGTCCATCGGCGAGCTTCTGTTCGAGTTTATTTCCAATATGGTGCGCGACACGATGGGTGAAGACGGACGGAAATTCTTCCCGTTTATTTTCACGCTTTTCATGTTCGTCCTGATGTCGAATATGCTCGGCCTGGTCCCCTACTCTTTCACGGTGACCAGCCACATCATCGTGACATTTGCCCTGGCGATCACTGTCTGGCTTGGCGCAACCATGTACGGTTTCTACAAAAACGGCCTCGGCTATCTGAAGCTCTTTGCGCCTTCGGGCACGCCCATGGTCATGCTGCCGCTGCTTGTGGTTATCGAAATAATCTCGTATTTCACGCGCCCGATCAGCTTGTCCGTTCGCCTGTTCGCAAACATGATGGCCGGCCATACGATGCTGAAAGTGTTCGGCGCCTTTGTTGTTGCCCTTGGCTGGGCCGGGATTGCGCCACTTGCGGTCATGGTCGGATTTACCGCCCTTGAACTCCTCGTCGCCTTTCTGCAGGCATTCGTTTTCGCAATTCTGTCATGCATGTATATCAACGACGCACTCCATCCATATCACTGAACAATCGAACCTCTTCCCTTACTAGCATTCCAAGGAGATAAACGATGGAACCAGAAGCTGCTAAACTCATCGGTGCGGGCATCGCGGCTGTCGCCATGGCCGGCGCCGGCGTAGGCATCGGTAATATTTTCGGCAGTTACCTTCAGGGGGCTCTGCGCAACCCTTCCGCCGCCGACGGCCAACGGACGAACCTGTTCATTGGCTTCGCCCTGGCCGAGGCAACCGGTCTGTTCGGTCTGCTGATCAGCTTTATTCTGTTGTTTGGTGTTTAGGCGGAGGGAGCGCAATCGGCGATGCCATTTTATTGGCAATGGCGCGCTGCCTCAAAAAGAGCGATGACCCATGCCGCAACTCGATGCTCATAATTTCGCGCCTCAGCTCGTCTGGCTTGCGATCACTTTTATCGGCCTCTACATTCTCATGGCGCGGACCGCTTTGCCGAGGATTGCCAATGTGATCGAGGAACGGCGGGACCGGATCAGCCGTGACCTGGACGATGCGGCCCGTCTCAAATCCGAAACGGACAATGCCATAGCAAGCTACGAGCAGGCACTTGCCGAAGCCCGCCACCAGGCCCACAAGATCGTCCAGGAAGCGCGTGAAAAGCTTCACGCCGAAATCGCCCGCGAGCGCCAGGAAGTGGACAGCGACATCGCCAAGAAAGTCGCAGCCGCGGAGCAGGCCATCAATGAAGCGAAATTCGCCGCCCTGGCGCACGTCAACGCCATCGCCCTGGAGACCACCGAAGCCGTTGTCGACGCGCTCATTGGCGTTAAACCTTCGCGCGACGAGATTAAAGCGGCAATAGCCAGTCCGCGAAACTCGGTTCGCTAGCTTTGGGACAGATTTCATGACGGATCCGACATTCTGGGTTGGCGTCGCGTTTTTCAGCTTTATCGGCCTGCTCGTCTACTTGAAAGTCCCGGCGCTGGTGGCAAAGACC
>CAYWBS010000070.1:0-9802 GCA_964456215.1 uncultured Hyphomicrobiaceae bacterium | reverse complement strand
GCTGAGCGGTTTCCTGATCGTTGTCACCTTTCATGCTTGCTACCAAATGGGTCAAGGACATTTTCAGCAATGGCGACATTTTATGGTGCTGGAAGCGCTGATTGAAATGACGGTATTTAGCGGACCCTGAACTCGGAAGATTTTTCGCGGGTAAACGAAGAGTGAGCGTGCCGAAGTTGCCATTGCTAAGGATCGTTTCGAAACTATGGGGTTCGCTATAGTTTGCAATATAGCAATTTCCTGCATCAACACGGTGCTGACTGTCACCGGCCTTGATCACGAGCGCCCCTGAAACGACCAGTTTCAAAAAATAGTCTTGCCGGTCATCCGCCCGGACATGGGATTGCGTGCGTCTGCCGGCCAGTAAAGGACATTGGACCAATGTCACGTGCAGGGGGCCATAATCGAAGGCCCGGATAAGAGCTGGAAAATCCTTTGCCGGATAAAGACGTTCGCGTTCGAAACGCGCGTATCGGCGGCCAACCTCATCGCGGTAATAGTCGAACTGATGATGTGGTCGGAATGTTCGCAAATCCAATATTGTTCGCTTCGGTTTAACCGATTTCTTTTGTCGCATCACCGCAAATACCTATCCGAGAAACAAATCGGTCATTCAGCGTTTCCATCGCAGCCTTCAGCCCGTCTTCTCTTCTATTTTTTGGAGCATTCCGAATCAAAAATTGTGTCACATTTTGCAATATTGGCGCATATAGACAAAGACAAGCAACAGGTCGCTTCTTAGAGTTTTATGATCGGGTGGCTGCGCTGCTCAAATTCTCTCTTAGCTCACACGCTATTGCGAACCTTCAGATTGGCAAATTGCTATCCGAATGGCGATGAACAAATTGAATATCTGGCGGATCTGCGTCTTTCATGGTACCGGCGATCGAAAGGCCGATCATCCAAGTACGATTGGCTATGTGCGTACGCGGAAATGTTCGCAAGCCGTCATATTCGCGCAGGAAGCACTCTTCGATGCCAACCAGTCGGTCACAGTAGAAATAGAAGCCGTCGAACCCGACTGCGCAATCCATTTGGATCAGTCATACCAAGCGAAATGGACGGGCGAACCATAGCCATTGCATTGTGTTGCATTCGCGCATTGCCGGGTTAATTTCACTTGCTGCAATGTGAACGATCCCTACTCTTCAGAAGAGATGGTGGTTCCATTACCAATTGCACCCATCTTTTTCTTCCTATATTGCTATTTGGTCCATTTTGGGATCGTTTTCGTATTGAGTGCCCCTGCAATTCCGGACTACCGCGAATCGGGGCAAGAGCTTGGCTTTGCGTGGCGCCTCACCTTATGCGGGCTCACCGAGAACGACTGATTCGAAAGTCGGCCCCCGAACAATGAACCATTCAAAAAAACCCGACAATATGAAGCAAAAGAAATACGACGCTGCCAGGAATATTCATGATCAACTCCTGTCACTTGTCGAAATTGCGGAAGGCAATCACCTGCCGTTTATTGCGTATGTTTTGAAAATGGCGCTCCATGAAGCAAGCGAACTAACCGGCGACGCCCTTGATTTGCCATCCGACGAGGACCACGGCAATTCTTAGAGGCGCGAGACGGGGCAAATGGGACATTGCGAACTTAGACACCCAAATCCTCCGACACACCGACCCGGCTTGCCGATCGCCCTTGCGTCGAAATCAGCAGCAAGCGATATAATGGGCAGAAGCTGATGATATATTTTGACCACACGGTAACACCCATACCATGCTCATTCTGATCGATAATTACGACAGCTTCACCTACAATCTGGTGCACTATCTGGGCGAGCTCGGCGCGTCATGCCAGGTTCACCGTAATGACAGAATATCGGTGGAAGATATCATTGCCGCCAAACCCGAGGCGATAATCATCTCGCCTGGACCTTGCGATCCGGATCAGGCCGGCATTTGCCTCGAGCTCGTTGTGCGGGCCGGAACAAAAATACCCATTCTTGGCGTCTGCCTCGGGCACCAGGCCATCGGTCAGTCCTATGGCGGCAAGATCGTCCGCGCACCAACGATCATGCATGGCAAGCTTTCCACAATCAGACATAAAGACAAGGGCATATTCTCAGGCCTTCCCCGCCGTTTCGAGGCCACGCGCTATCATTCACTGATTGTCGAACGGGATGGCCTGCCGCGGAGCCTTACGATCACCGCTGAAACCGATGACGGCGTTATCATGGGGCTTCAGCACAAAACCCATCCCGTCCATGGCGTGCAATTTCATCCAGAAAGCATCGCCTCCGAGCACGGTCATGCGCTCCTGCAAAATTTCCTCGAAATCGCCGGTGTGAAGCGCAGGAAGATCGGCAAACGAAAACATATGTTGGCAGCTGAATAAGTTGTTTTGGGGCGGCGGTTCCACGCGGCATGATTCCCGGCCAAATGCCCAACCTGAAGTAAGTGCGATGGCGGATCTCAAGGTGTTCATTGGCAAGGTTGCAGACGGCGAATGTCTGTCTGAAGAGGAAGCTGCCGCGGCCTTTGAAACAATGATGTCAGGCAAAGCGACACAGGCGCAAATCGGAGGGCTGCTTGTGGGCTTACGCGTGCGCGGCGAGACCGTCGAAGAGATCACCGGCGCGGCGCGGACAATGCGCGCTAAGGCAACCCCGGTGAAGGCGCCGGCAGACGCGATCGATACTTGCGGCACCGGCGGCGATGCCAAAGGCACACATAATATATCCACTTGCACCGCATTTGTTGTCGCCGGCGCCGGAGTGCCCGTCGCCAAGCACGGCAACAGGTCGGTTTCATCGAAGTCCGGGTCAGCCGACGTCCTTCGCTCGCTAGGCGTCAATCTGGATGTGACACCGGAATTGGTCGCCGCCTGTATCCGCCAGGCAGGCGTGGGTTTCATGTTCGCCCCCGCCCATCACGACGCCATGAGGCATGTCGGCGCGAGCCGCCAGGAGCTTGGCGTCCGGACGATATTCAATCTGCTCGGCCCGATTTCCAATCCGGCCGGAACCAAGCGGCAATTGATCGGCGTCTTCTCCGCGGCGTGGCTGGAGCCTCTGGCCGATGTGCTTAAGAACCTCGGCTCCGAGCGGGTCTGGGTCGTTCACGGCTCCGATGGCCTAGATGAGCTGACGACAACAGGACCGAGTTCGGTGGCTGAATTGAAGGACGGCAAGGTTTCCTTGTTCGAAGTCAATCCCGAAGAGGCGGGCCTCAAGCGCGCTGATCCAAAGGATTTGCTCGGCGGCGAGGCGGCGGAAAACGCGGCAGCGATTCGCTCCGTGCTCAGCGGTGATCCCGGTCCATTTCGTGATATTGTCATTTTGAACGCGGCTGCTGCGCTCACGGTTGCTGGAAAGGCGGAGAGCATCGCCGGCGGCGCACGCCTCGCCGCCGCCGCCATAGACAGCGGCAAGGCGCTCAGGAGCCTCGACAAGCTTGTGGCGATGACAAATCTCGAAGACGAATAGCTTGGTCTAATGTCCGATATCCTAGTGAAGATACACGCCTATAAGCGCGAGGAGGTAAACGCCGCAAAGGCGGCCTCCCCGGTGAATCGTCTGAAGGCCGCAATAGCGGACGGGGACGCGCCGCGGGGTTTTGTACGCGCCATAATCGAAAAGGCCGATGGCGGGCAAATGGCATTGATCGCAGAGCTGAAGAAGGCAAGCCCCTCCAAGGGCCTCATTCGCGCCGATTTTGATCCCCCTCGCCTTGCCCGCGCTTACGCCGCCGGCGGGGCGGCCTGCCTTTCGGTGCTGACCGATGGGCCCTCCTTTCAAGGCCATCCGGACTTTCTCAAGGCGGCCCGGGCGGCCGTGAGCCTGCCGGTCCTGCGCAAGGATTTCATGATCGATCCCTATCAAATCTATGAATCGCGCGCCTGGGGGGCCGACTGCATTTTAATTATTCTCGCTTCATTGCAGGATAGCCTCGCCCAGGATCTCACAGGCCTTGCAGTCGAACTTGGCATGGATGTGTTGGCGGAAGTTCATGATGAAGCAGAGCTTGAGCGCGCGCTCAAGCTCGACACGCCGTTGATCGGCATTAACAATCGCGATCTGCAGACTTTTCGCACAACGCTGGAGACGGCCGAGCGGCTTGCTCCCTTGGTTCCGGCCGGCAGAATAATCGTCGCCGAAAGCGGCATAACGGCCCCCGCCGATGTTGCTCGCATGTCCCGCGCCGGTGCCAGGGCCATCCTCGTCGGCGAAAGTCTGATGCGTGCGGCGGACGTCACCGAAGCAACGAGGAACCTGCTTGCACCCCACGTCGAAGTCATGGCCGGGACGGAACGCCAATAATGGGACGGTTCCCTGGAACAGTTCCGGCGCGCCTGATTTTGAGGATATGGACCTGATATGACGGACAGTGTGGAAAATGCCCTGACGCATCTGAACGCAAAAGGCGAAGCCCATATGGTCGACGTTTCCGGGAAGGAGGTGACGGTCCGCACGGCGCTTGCCGAAGGCTTCGTTTCCATGGCCGCGGAAACGCTCAAACTCATTGAAGAAGGCGGCGCGAAAAAGGGCGACGTTCTCGCCACCGCCCGCATCGCCGGCATTATGGCCGCCAAACGCACCCATGAACTCATTCCGCTCTGCCACCCATTGCCGATCGCCACAATTTCGGTGGAATTCGAACCGCGCCGCGAGCCGGCCGCGATCCGCGTCGAGGCCATGGTCAAGGTCACCGCGAAAACCGGCGTGGAAATGGAAGCCATGACGGCGGTCACGGTCGCCTGCCTGACGATCTACGACATGGTAAAGGCCGTCGACAGGACTATCTCATTTTCCGGTATCCGTTTGCTTGAGAAGACGGGCGGACGCTCGGGAACATTTCGAGGGCCCGGCGCATCGCGGATAGGTTCATGAGCGAACGTGGCCTTCTCGCCGTCGAGGAAGCGCTCGCGCGCGCCACCGCGGGACTCGATCCACTCGAAACCGAGAAAGTCCCACTTGCCGAATGTCTTGGCCGTGTGCTTGCCGCGGACCTCAGGGCGAAACTGACACAGCCGCCTTTTGATTCCTCGGCGATGGATGGATACGCCGTTCGAACGGCTGATGTGAGCGCCCTCCCGGTTACGCTGAAAGTGGCGGGGGAATCGGCGGCCGGGCACCCCTTTGCCGGATCACTCGGACCCGGCGAAACCGTCCGCATCTTCACCGGCGCTCCGGTTCCGCCCGGTGGCGACCGCATCATCATTCAGGAAGATGCCGAGCAGACGGACGGGCAGGTCGTCATTGGCGCGAACGCGGAGTTCTCCGACTATATCCGCCCGAAGGGATTTGATTTTACCGAAGGCGAGAGACTGCTCGCCGAGGGAACGGTGCTGAAGCCCCGGGACGTCCTCTTGGCGGCGGCGATGAATTACGATCTTGTGCCGGTACGGCGAAGACCCCGCGTCGCCATATTGGCGACAGGAGACGAGTTAAAGCCGCCGGGCACGACGCGATTGGATGAGGGCCAGATTATCTCGTCCATTCCATATGGCCTTAGCCCACTCATCGAAAAGGCGGGCGGCGTGGCAGAACGGCTCGGGATTGCCAATGACGATTTGGCGAGCCTGGCCGCGACAATCGATAAAAGCCGGCAGTCGGATATCCTGCTGACCATCGGTGGCGCCTCGGTGGGCGCCCGTGATTTGGTGCAACAGGCGTTAAAGACCG
Source organism: uncultured Hyphomicrobiaceae bacterium (assembly GCA_964456215.1). Taxonomy (GTDB): domain Bacteria; phylum Pseudomonadota; class Alphaproteobacteria; order Rhizobiales; family BFAS01; genus MnTg02. The sequence continues at coordinate 4,169 of CAYWBS010000070.1, read as the reverse complement.
TTGGATTTTCCCTCGGCTTTTGGAAGATCGCCATGCGGCCGGGCAAACCATTGATCTTCGGCACGCTCGCGGAAATGCGCGTGCTGGGTGTTCCGGGAAATCCGGTCTCAGCGATGATCTGCGCCAGGGTTTTCCTGGTGCCGATGATTCGTGGCTTGTTGGGCCTCGACCCATTGTCTGACTCGACATTTAAGGCGCGGCTCGCGTCAGATATCGAGGCTAATGGTCCGCGCCAGCATTATATGCGGGCAACCCTTGCCGCCGGCACCAATGGCGAACGCCTCGTCGCCCCCCTCGAGTCTCAAGACAGCTCCCTCATCGCCACGCTGGCAAGGGCCGATTGCCTCATCGTTCGCCCACCCAACGCGCCGGCACTGACCTCCGAGCAGCTCGTCGACGTCATGTCCCTCGACTTCTAGTCCGGTTTCAAAAAGCTCTTGGCTCTTAGCGGATTCTTAAGGGGTTGCGGAACACTTATGGAACAAGTATATGATGTTCATGATTTGTGCCGCAAGTTGAGTCGCATTCAAGTCTTCAGTTCAAACCCAGCCACCGATAGCGAAGGGACGAAAGACACTCAGATGCTCACATCGAAACAGAAAGAGCTCTTGATGTTCATCCATGAACGGGTCAAGGAGAGCGGCGTGCCACCCTCGTTCGATGAGATGAAAGAGGCCCTTGATTTGCGCTCGAAATCAGGTATCCACCGGCTCATCACTGCATTGGAGGAACGCGGATTTATTCGCCGCCTGCCACACCGCGCCAGGGCGCTCGAAATTCTAAAATTGCCGGAATCAGTGCCTCAGGGCCTGCATGTGCAGCGCAGAGGCGGCTTTTCGCCAAGCGTCATCGAGGGTAGCCTCGGCAAGGTCAGATCTTCGAACGATAGCGGCGACTTTCCACAAATGGTTACGGTGCCGGTCATGGGACGCATCGCCGCCGGCGTTCCGGCTTCCGCGATTCAAAATCACAGCCATGATATCGATGTTTCGCCGGAGCTTCTCACCCAGGGTCAGCACTTCGCCCTTGAAGTCAAAGGCGACTCGATGATCGACGCTGGGATATTGGAGGGCGATACGGTCATTATCCGCAAATGCGATACGGCCAACAATGGCGATATCGTCGTCGCCCTCATCGATGATGAAGAAGCAACCCTCAAGCGGCTGCGCAGCAAGGGCCAGTCCGTTGCGCTCGAAGCCGCCAACGCCGCCTATGAGACGAGAATTTTCGGTCCTGACCAGGTCAAGATCCAGGGCCGGCTCGTCGGCTTGATGCGCCGTTATTGACCGTCAAGGCGTCCGTTGTCGCGTTTTGAAGCCGCGCGTTCCCGCGTGGGCGCGGTGTTGGACTGTCCGCCGAACCGGGCTTGGTGCGTCCGCACCCAAGGCCGATCACCGAGCCGTTGCATAACCGTTACTATTCGCATCCTGTTCTTGCCTATATAAATCGCGTGCGCGCCCTCCCGGCGAAGCTCCCGGGCGCCAATGAAGACCGCCGCGCCGGAGCATTCCTTCCTTGGATTTATTGACGCGTGGTGCAATTGCGAAACGACAATGTCGTTCTCGGCGCAATCCTCCACCAGGGCCTGCGGATGCCTGACGATGGCCACCGTCGTTTCCTTGACCCTGGCGATGCAGCCGAACAGATCGCACCGAAAGCCATGGCTCCGGCGCGCCGCTTTGGCGCCTCGCGGGTCGCCATCCGCTTTCAACCATTTTTCCAAACTGAATGAGGATCGCCGTCCCGGCAGAGCCGCAAGTTCACCGTCCGGCATTCTAATGGCGACGACATCCCCTTCGCGGTCGATCAATATGTCGGGTCTTTCCAGGGAAGGCGCCAGCAGAAGGCCTAGGGCGACGACAAACAGGCCGAGAACTCTGACAGGGCTTCGCCACAGACAGAGCCAAAGAGCACCAAGCGCCATCAAGGTGAGCGCAGCGGCCGGCATTGCGGCGATCGCGGTCACGGCACCCGGCCATTGCGCGACCGTCTCGGCAATTGCGAGCAACCAGTTTATGCCCAAAGCCATCAGCCACAAGGGCCAGGCTTCCAGTCCGAACGGCATTGCAAGCACCGAGAAAAGAGCCGCCGGCATAATGACAATCCCGACAATAGGCATGGCAGCCAAATTGGCGAACAAGCCGTAATGTGCAATCTGGTGGAAGTGATACGCTGCAAAAGGCGCGACCGCCAGGCTGGCGACCACGGTCGTTACGGCAATGCGCAGGAAATATGATGATGCCTTGCGCAGCCGTTTGAGCCAGACTGAATACTGTGCATCGTCAGCCAGCCCCGGCACGTAGGCCTCGTAGACGGCCACCAGGGCGACGACGGCGGCGAATGACATCTGAAATCCCACATCCAATAGGCTTTCCGGCCGCGGAATGAGGACCGCCAGAGCGGCTAACGCGACGTTCCTTTGGGAAATTGCCGGCCTGTCCAGCCAGACAGCAAGAAACATGATGGCAATCATGACAAAGGCGCGTTGAGTTGAAATCGCGGCACCCGATAGCGCCAGATAGGCCCCTCCCCCGACTATGGCTACAATTGCCGCCAGTTTTTTGATCGGATATCTCAAAGTGATCGGTGGACTGAGCGCAAGCAGCGCCCGAACGGTCCAGAATAACGTTCCGGCGATAAGCGCCATATGCAGGCCGGAAATAGCGAGCACATGGGCGAGCCCGGACCGACGGAGCGTCTCCATCGTTTTCTCGTCAATGGTGCGGCGCTGTCCCGTAATCAACGCATCCGCGACACTACCGCCCCGGCCCGGCAGCGTGGTTCGGATCCGCCTCGATACTGCTTGCCGGGCCGTTTCAAGGGCAGCAATGAGATGGAGAAAAGTTGGCATCGGTCCGGGATTGGAAATTCTCTCCGGTTTGGAGACGGCGTAACCGATTGCGCCAACCTTTTGGAACCAGTCGCGGCGGGCGAAATTATAACCGCCCGGCATGACGGGCTGGGGCGGCGGGCGGAGGACGGCCCTGAGTGTTATCGCCTCGCCGACCTGGAGAAGCGGATTCTCCCCCGCGATCGTCACGCGAACACGCTTCGGTGTAATGTCCGCCGAAAGCCTTTCGATTGCAATGACGCGGAAGGTGGCCCTGACCCCACTTGGCTTGTTGCGTTCCGCCTCCACAATCCAGCCGCTTAACGTTATAGGTCCAACTTTGTGGGCAAGCTGCGGAGCACGCGCAATTTCCGTGCGTAGCTTGGCGCCGGCAAATCCGAGCGCAATGCATAGTATTGCGGTGGCTGCCGCGAGACCCGCCCACTGGCTCCGGAGCGAAAGTCGAAGAGCAAAAGCCGCAATGACGACCGTGATGGCCGTTGTCGGGGCCGGTTCACTGGTCAGCGAAAAATAGATGCCGATGCCAATGGCAAAGCAAACGGGCACCCAGAGAAACAGGCGCTCCCCATCGCGTTCCAGTGCCCCCTGCCATGCGATCCGGCTGAATGGGCCGGTCCACTTGCGAGGTTCAGCGCTATGCGGGAAAGACAACCGATCGCTGCCCCGGATATTCATCAACCGTTGCACGATGCCGCCGGCCCATCCCCGCCCCTTAACCGCTTGAACGCTCTATGCTACATCATCGCCAGCGGGCAATCCCGACATATTTCAAAGATTGAACACTCTGTTGACAACGGAATTTTTGAGAGGCGGACAAGACGCATCATGACGGCAAAAGTAATAACCCGCTTCGCCCCATCGCCGACGGGTTTTTTGCATATCGGCGGCGCCCGGACCGCGCTATTCAATTGGCTTTATGCAAAGGCCAAGGGCGGGCGAATGCTTCTCAGAATAGAAGATACCGACAGGGCGCGCTCGACCGCGGCCGCGATTGGCGCCATCATCGACGGACTGACATGGCTTGAGCTCGATTGGGACGGTGAGACCATATTTCAGTCGGCACGCGTCGACCGGCACCGGCAGGTCGCGGACATGCTGCTCGAAATGGGGAATGCCTATAAGTGTTATTGCACGCCCGAGGAGCTGCAAGCCATGCGGGAGAAGGCGCGGGCGGAGGGGCGCACCGCCAGCTATGACGGCACCTGGCGCGACCGCGATCCGGCAGAGGCGCCGGCGGACATCGATCCCGTCATTCGCTTTAAGGCGCCGAAGGACGGCGAGACCGTTATCGCCGACCGCGTGCAAGGTGACGTCCGTT
>CAYWBS010000069.1:0-9809 GCA_964456215.1 uncultured Hyphomicrobiaceae bacterium | reverse complement strand
GTAGGCGCCGATTTGCACCTGGAAGGGGCCGGTGAATGCCGCGGCAGTCTGGGCGACCTTATGTTTGGCGGTTTTCGGGTCGTAGGCAACCGCTTTCCTGAACGATTTGGAAAGAAGCGAAACCATTTGACTGTCACGCTTTTTTGGTGACCGGCCGCCGATGACCACGGCGACAAGATGCTTGCGGCCGCGGCGGACAGAAGCAACGAGATTGAAGCCGGAAGCGCGCGTGTAGCCGGTCTTGATCCCATCCGTACCCTTATACCTGAAGAGAAGCTTATTATGATTTCTGTATCGTCGGCCCTTATAGGTAAAATACCGGGTCTTGAAGAAACCGTAATAGGAGGGAAAGTCACTGATAAGCCTGAGCGACAGCGTTGCCATGTCGCGGGCGGTCGTCACCTGTTCTCCGTTGGGCAGGCCGGACGCGTTTCGGAAAGTCGTGCCGGCCATGCCCAGCTTATGAGCTTTCGCGGTCATTGTCCGGGCGAAGGACTGCTCGGTGCCGGCCAGGTTCTCCGCCACGGCAACGGCCACATCGTTTGCGGATTTGGTCACGAGGGCGCGAATTGCATCAATGACGCTGATCCGTTCGCCGGCTTTCAGGCCCAGTCGCGATGGCGCCTGATTGGCGGCGTTGGCAGTGACAACCAATTCCGTTTTGAGAGTGATCGTTCCCGCCTTTAACTCCTCGAACAGAAGATAAAGGGTCATCGCCTTAGTCAATGATGCCGGATAGCGCCTGCCGTCGCCATCCTTCGAATGAAGAATCTTGCCGGTGTGGGCATCGACGACGATGGCGGCGTAAGGTGGCGCCGCCTGAACCAGGCCGGACGCGCCGCATATCAGCGTCGCACTGAATAGGAGGGCCGATAGGTTTCGGAAAGCCAAGGATCGAACGTCAGGATCTAAATTCAAAATACGCACCGCATTCTTCAACATATTTGCCAATTCACCCGATATTGCCGCCCTTGCGATGGCGGAATTCGACTACCCGACTTTACTGTCCGTCTTCAGACCAAGTGTCACCCGCGGTCGACAGCGATTGCCTCTAAATCATTCCAGTTTGGCGGATTTTTGACGCGCCGGACGAACTGAGTTGGCTCTGATCCCTCCCATGCTATCGGCCGGGCGTTGGCATTCCGTTAACCCTCGAAATATTTTAATGGTGCAGTGCAAAAATAATCTTGACAAAGATTGTGCAGTGCATATATTTAATGATGCAACGCAATAAGAGCGGGAAGTTCCGCTGTGCGGAATACGTGCAGCTGGGACACCAAGACCTATAAAAGGATGAAGGCGATGAACAATTTCGACGAACTGCAGAAAATGAGCAAAACCAATTTCGACGCCGCGGTGAAGAGCTTCGGTGAGGTTAACAAAGGGCTTCAGGCCCTGGCGACCGAGATGACGGATTACAGCAAAAAGGCCATGAAGGACGGGACGGTGGCATTTGAAAAACTTTCCAGCGCCCGCAGCCTCGAACAAGCGATTGAGATTCAAACGGAGTACGCCAAGAAGGCTTACGAAGACTACGTCGCTGAGCTAGCCAAGATCGGGGAGCTTTATACCGGACTTGCCAATGGCGCTTATAAGCCGGTTGAAAAAGCGATGGGCAAGGCCGTAAAGACCATCTAAGCAATCCAGCATTTTTCGGGGCGATTCGGGGCCCGGTCTTCGGACCGGGCCCCTTTGTTTTTCTCCCGCCGGAAGAAATCTGCCTGATTGCCGTTTTGCTGCCTCAACAAGGCGTATTCTCAATCCTATGTGTTGCTAGGAATTGCAGGGTCGGGTGTCCTGCCGCTACAATGGGATCAGCAGTTACACAAATGCTTTAGGGATTGCCATATAAGGTAAGATCCAACAAACGTCGGCAAAGCGAACGGGAAAAGTAAAATCGGGAGCTCATGAAACGATGATCCGCCCGCAACTGTCAAATGATGGTGGCATGCACGGCGACGACGATTCGGGAACCGGGATCGTCACCAAAACCCGCGTCAAGACAAAGAAGCCAAGTCTTTACAAGGTGCTTCTTCTGAACGACGATTATACGCCCATGGAATTCGTGGTGTATGTTCTCGAACGATTCTTTAATAAGGAGCCGGAGGAGGCGACGCGGATCATGCTCCATGTGCATCAAAAGGGCGTGGGGGTGTGCGGCGTCTATACTTATGAGGTCGCTGAAACCAAGGTCGCTCAGGTCATGAGTTTTGCACGGCAGCATCAACATCCGTTACAATGTACGATGGAAAAGGAGTGATAAGGGCCGGTGCCATCATTTTCGACAAGTCTGGAAGAAGCACTTCATCGCGCGCTCGAATATGCGAATGAGCGGAGCCATGAATATGCGACGCTTGAGCATTTATTGCTGTCGTTGATCGATGATCGCGATGCCTCGGCGGTCATGCGCGCCTGCAATGTCGATCTTGATGTGCTCAGGGAGAAGCTGCTCGACTACATAGATACCGAGCTCGACAATCTGGCCATAGATGAAGACGCTGAAGCCCAACCGACCGCGGGCTTCCAGAGAGTGATCCACCGCGCCGTCATACATGTGCAGTCTTCGGGCCGCGAGGAAGTGACCGGCGCGAACGTTCTCGTCGCCATCTTCGCCGAGCGCGAAAGCCATGCTGCGTTCTTTTTGCAGGAGCAGGACATGACGCGCTTCGACGCGGTCCAATATATCAGCCACGGCATCGCCAAACGGCCCGGCATGTCCGAGCCGAAGGCTGTCCGCGGCGTCGATGACGATGCGGCAACCGTCGATGGCGGGGACGAAAAGAAACGCAGCGCCGACGCCCTGGAAACCTATTGCGTCGACCTCAACCAAAAGGCGCGCGAAGGGCGGATCGATCCGCTGATCGGCCGGGAACCGGAAATTCTGAGAACGATCCAGGTCCTTTGCCGGCGGCAAAAGAACAATCCGCTCTTTGTCGGTGAGCCTGGTGTAGGCAAGACGGCGATCGCCGAAGGGCTGGCCCGCAGGATCGTCCATGGCGAGGTCCCGGCCGTTTTGCTGGATTCGACGATCTTCGCCCTCGACATGGGTGCGCTTCTCGCGGGCACGCGCTATCGCGGCGATTTCGAAGAACGGTTGAAAGCCGTCATGCGGGAGATCGAGGCCTATCCCGGCGCCATCATGTTTATCGACGAGATTCATACGGTGATCGGCGCGGGCGCCACATCCGGAGGCGCCATGGATGCGTCGAACCTGCTGAAGCCCGCCCTGCAATCCGGGACTTTGCGCTGTATCGGCTCGACGACCTACAAGGAATACCGCCAGCACTTTGAAAAAGACCGGGCTCTGGTGCGCCGTTTCCAGAAGATCGATATCAACGAGCCGACGGTTCCCGACGCGATTGAGATTCTAAAAGGTCTGAAGCCCTATTTCGAGGACTTCCACAATATCCGCTACACCAACCAGGCGATCAAATCCGCAGTGGAATTGTCCGCCAAATATATTCATGACCGAAAGCTGCCCGACAAAGCCATTGACGTGATCGACGAGACGGGCGCCTCGCAGATGCTGGTGCCGGAATCACGGCGGAAGAAGACGATCGGCGTCAAGGAGGTCGAGTCGACGATCGCGACCATGGCGCGCATTCCGCCGAAAACCATCTCGAAATCGGATTCGGAAGTTCTGAAAAATCTCAATGAAGAGTTGAAGCGCGTCGTCTTTGGGCAGGATCAGGCGATATCGGCTTTGGCTTCGGCTATCAAACTATCCCGCGCCGGCCTCAGGGAACCGGAAAAGCCGATCGGCTGCTATCTCTTCTCAGGTCCGACCGGCGTCGGCAAGACCGAGGTCGCGCGCCAGCTCGCGAACTCCTTAGGCGTTGAGCTTTTGCGATTTGACATGTCCGAATATATGGAGCGCCATACCGTCTCGCGATTGATCGGCGCGCCCCCGGGCTATGTCGGCTTTGATCAGGGTGGCCTATTGACCGATGGTGTCGACCAGCATCCCTATTGCGTGCTGCTCCTCGATGAGATTGAAAAAGCGCATCCTGACCTCTTCAATATTCTGCTGCAGGTGATGGATCACGGCAAACTCACCGACCATAACGGCAAAAGCATCGATTTCCGCAATGTCATCCTGATCATGACGACGAATGCCGGCGCGGCGGATCTCGCCAAGGCGCCGATCGGCTTCAACCGGTCAAAGCGCAAAGGCGATGACGAGGAAGCGATCAACAAGCTTTTCAATCCGGAATTCCGCAATCGCCTGGACGCGGTCGTGTCTTTCTCAAGCCTGCCGCCGGACGTCATCGCCAAGGTGGTCGAGAAATTCATCTTCCAGCTTGAGGCCCAGTTGCAGGATCGCAATGTGACCATCGAGCTTTCGCCGGAAGCCAACAAATGGCTCGCGGAGAAGGGCTATGATGAGCGTTACGGCGCACGGCCTTTGGCGCGGATCATTCAGGAACATGTCAAGAAGCCGCTTGCCGATGAATTGCTGTTCGGCAAACTCGATCATGGCGGGACCGTCCGGGTGATCGTGAACAAAAAAGGCGATGAAGAGGTTCTTGACTTTGAATGCATCCCTTCGGCGCCGCGCCAGGGACAGGTTGCCAAAAAGAAGCCAAGACCAAAAGCCAAGCCCAAGACGAAGGCGGTTGCGGCCGCCGCCGAATCCGGCGGCAAGTCCGCGCGTGGCAACAGCAGCAAGGGTGAAAGCCCGGTTCCAAAAGTTCCTCTGCCGCCGAAGAAATAGACGCTTTTATTGTCGGTGGGTTGTCATTGAAAGGGCTCTGGAGTGTTTTCGCTTTTCGTTGAAGCGCTCAAACACTCTAACCCTTTGATTTTTCGTGTTTCCGGACGGAAAACCGGTGCCCACTTTTCCCGGAAACACTCTAGCAACGCACGTCGGCTGAGAAACATCAGGGGCCGATCAGAAGCGGCGTCTTGTGAACGAATTCATCGCTTTCGATCTGGCTGACAAGGAAATCCGCGACATCGGCGCGGGTAATGAAACCGCCCTGCCAGTCCTTGCGCTCGACCAAGACGCGATAGCGCCCCGTCTTTGGCAGCCGGGTGAGGAACCCCGGACGGACGATCACCCAATCCAGGCCGCTTTCCCTGATGATCTTTTCTTCCAAGTCCTTGTCGGCATAGATCTGACCGAGGAAGAGGGGCTGAAAGAAATGCGCATAGAGAAGGCCGCCGGTGCCACGGCTGTCGCCCGCGCCGATGCCGGTGACCGCGATGAGTTTCTTCACACCCGTGGCTTTCATGGCCCTGGTGACGGTCCGTGCAGTGCCGGAGAAGAGGTACACATATTTGAGGGTCGGCGGCAGTCCGATCGCCGTTATGACGGCATCGACCCCCTCGACCGCTTTCTCGACAGCCTCCTGGTCAAGCGAGCTTGCAGGTATTTTCTCGAGGTTTTGATGTGTAATCGCAATCTCTCGCGCCGAGCGGGCGAGGGCGCGGACGTGGTGGCCGGCGTCAAGACCGCGCTTGACCGTCTCAAGCCCGACGCCGCGGCTCGCGCCGATGATGAGGATTTTTGCCATGGGCGGCGGAACTCCGTTTTCAGGAATATCTAACCATCTCGCCCGCAAGCGCTTAAAAGGCGGGGTTGCGCGGCTGAGAGGCCGGCGCCCGTCTGTCTAGAGTGTTTTCGCTTTTCGTTGCATCGCTCAAACACTCTGACCCTTTGATTTTTCGTGTTTCCGGACGGAAAACTGGTGCCCACTTTCCCTGGAAACACTTTAGCTGCCGGCGAGTGCGCGGCGGATTTTCTCCGCGTGACCGGCCAACAGATCATTGTCGGCCATCTTTCCGGGCGGGCGCAGCGGCACACCATCATGCCTGGGCAGAACATGGAAATGCAAGTGAAAGACGATTTGCCCGGCTTCAGCTTCGTTGAACTGCTGAAGGAGGAGCCCGGGAGCTTCAAAGGCTTTCATGGCTGCCTGGCCAATCTTCTTGACGATGGGGATGAGCGTCGCGAGGTCGCCATCCGCGGCATCGAGAAGGTTGCGGGACGGCGATTTTGGGATGACCAGCGTATGGCCGTCGGCGCGCGGCATGATGTCCAGGAAGGCGAAAGTGTTATCGTCCTCATAGACCTTATGGCACGGCATTTCTCCGCGCAGAATTTTTGCAAAGATATTATCCGGGTCGTAAGTCATGAAACGGCTCCCCCTTTAAGAGATCTCTGTTAGGTATTGAATGGGCCGCCGGGGTCAAGTTCTTTTCAGGGCGCTGTCGCGCTCGTTTCTTCGATAGGGGGAATGGCGCTCCAGCGCTCTCATCTCCATATCATTATAGCCGCGCTCGCGTTCGAGATAGTCCGCCACGGCGGCGCGGAAGCGCGGATCAGCGAAATAATGCGCACTGTAAATGGCACGCGGCAGGTAGCCCCGGGCGAGCTTGTGCGGCCCCTGGGCGCCGGCTTCCACATGTTTGAGGCCCTTTTCGATCGCATATTCGATCGCCTGATAGTAACAGGCCTCGAAATGCAGAAACTTATGGTCCTCGACGCATCCCCAATATCGGCCATAGAGCGTGTCGCCGCCGATAAAATTGAGGGCGCCGGCGATTGTGCGCCCGTCCCTTTCGCAGAAAATCAAGAGAATCCGGTCGGACATGGTTTGCCCGATGCGGCTGAAAAACGTGCGGTTGAGATAGGGGCTGCCCCATTTGCGGGCACCCGTATCCATGTAGAAGCTGTAAAAGATGTCCCAGTGGTTTTCCGTAATGTCTCTTCCGCTGATCCGTTTTATGTGAATATTCTCGTCGGCGACTTCGCGGCGCTCCTTGCGGATGGTCTTGCGCTTTCTCGACGTCAATGTCGCGAGAAACTGCTCGAATGTTTCGAAGTCCTGATTGTGCCAGTGGAATTGCTGGTCTCTTCGCTGCAGAAGACCATGAGCGCCGAGGCGGCTCCATTCGGGTTCCGTCAAAAAGTTGAAGTGAAGCGACGACGCGCCGACCTGTTCGCAAAACTGTAGAGCGCCGGTTAAAATGAGCTCTTCCCGCTGTCGACGACCTTTCGCGGCACCGACCAGGAGCCGGCGACCGCTGACCGGGGTGAATGGTACGGCTGACAACAATTTGGGATAGTATGCGCCGCCCGCGCGCTCATAGGCGTCCGCCCAGCCGTGGTCGAAAATATATTCGCCACGGCTATGTCCTTTCAGGTAAAGCGGCATGACCGCTTCGACGCTGCCGCTTTTGTCTTCCAGGACCAGATGACGCGGACCCCAGCCCGTTTCCGGCCGGACACAGCCGGACCCCTCCAGCGCGGAAATAAAGGCGTGTGATATAAACGGATTATAGGTTTGAACGTCCGGGTTCGCGCATGAGTTCCAGGCGTCCGGGGCGATTGACCTGATCTCGGACTCGACGCGTATGATCCGGTTTTTTCGTGAACTCATTCTGGTTACTGCGCGAAATGCTATTAATACTGGCCGTCACTGTTGCGCCCGAACCGGAACGCCGCCGCCGGACTTAAGTCTAAGGCCTAAATCCCTCAAAAATCATGGCATCGGCCCATTTTTCGGCGCGCAGGCGCTCATCAACGCTACAAACAGTCCATGTCAGCAGCTTGAAGCCCAATAGGTTCCGCGCGGCAATGGGCGCAAGCGATGGCAGGCCCTGTATATCGTAAGCGAAAAAACCGGGTCTGGCGGGACCGCTCGACAAAAGGTGACGTAACAGAAAACGCCGCCGCCACGACAGCATAACCCAATAATTCCTGTCGCGGTATCGTTCAGCGATAATTCCGCGGGCGATACCGGGAAAATTATCGGCAAAGGCGGCCATGATCCGTGGATCGAAGGACATGGTGGCTGCGTGGCCGCGATAGGCTTCGAGCGCGGTGCCGATGGCGCGTACAAACTCAAATTGCGGGCCGGTCCAATCGCTCTTGACTTCTATGACAAGGGGGACGCGCCCCCCGACCATTTCCAGCAATGCGCCCAATGACATGATCTGATCGCTACTGTCCCGATACCTGATCTTCTGCAATTCTTCTGCGGATCGGGCTCCGAGGGGGCCGTATTCGGCGGTGAGCCGGCCAAGATCGGCGTCGTGAAAGACGATAGGTTGATTGTTTTGATCCGGCCGGAGATCGACTTCGATCGCGTAATCATGTTCAAGCGCGGCTTTGATGGCTGACGGCGAGTTTTCGATTATGCCCTGTTTGCAGTCATGCAGGCCGCGATGGGCAATTGGTCTGCATAGCCAGTCGAGATCGGTCATGTCGATCGCAATATGGTCAGGATGGTCAGGAAACGGCAAAAATGGCGTCGACCTCCACGGCGGCATTCATGGGAAGGCTGGCGCAACCGACGGCGAACCGGGCATGCCGGCCGGCATCTCCCAGAATGCTGACCATCATATCGGAGGCGCCATTGATCACCGCCGGATGCTCAGTAAAGTCGGGCGCTGCGTTTACGAAGCCGCCGAGCTTGAGACAGCGTTCGATACGATCGAGCGATCCCAGAGCGGCGTTTGCCTGGGAGAGAATGTTGAGCGCGCACAGGCCTGCCGCCTGTTGCCCCTTTTCGATGGTGATATCGGCGCCAAGCTTGCCGGCGTGTGCCAGCCCCTTGGGACCGAACGGAAGTTGACCGGAAACATAAAGATACCGTCCGTCCAACGTATATGGGATATAGTTTGCAGCCGGCGCCGCCGGCGGCGGAAGCTCGATGCCAAGTTCGCTAAGTCTTGCTTCAATTGTTTGTGTCATTGTCTGGTTCTACGTTTTCGACGCTGGTCCGTCATGTAAAAAGTTGCTGAAGTGCGGCCCTGGCTCCTTTCCAAAGAGCAATGGCGCGTTTGCAACAGAGGAATTCGATGCTAAGGGTTCCTGAAGAGGCCCCAGATATGCTGAAGGCAAGGTTTCTTTGAGCTATTATCCAAGTCAAATGCGCGAACCGGCTGATTTAAATGACAGAAAGATGATCACCATCAGTAAGGGATTATTGTTTTCACTGTTTGGGGGACTCATTCTCCCGATCACGCAAATCGAGCCGGCGCAGGCATTGGTCGCCAGCGAAACGGTAAAGCTGGCGCCGCATCGCGCCATATATGAAATGAGGCTTGATGAAAGCCGGCCAGGCTCCGGCGTCACGGGGATTCTCGGGCGAATGGTGTTCGAGTTCGCCGGCTCCGACTGTGAGGGGTATACCCTGAATATGCGGCTTGTCACTCAAGTCACGAATAGCAGCGGCAAGCCGTTGCTGACGGATCTCAGATCTTCGACTTGGGAGAAGGGCGACGGGCGGAAGTTTCGCTTCAATTCCTCTCAATATCTGAATGACAATTTGAGTGAAGTCACGACCGGAGATGCTTCGCGGCTGGCACGGAGTAACAAAATCTCCGTAAAACTCAAGCGCCCAAAACAGTCGCAGCTCAGTTTGCCCGCCAACGTCCTGTTCCCGACCCAACATAGCAAAGTGCTTCTTCGGGCAGCCCAAAAGGGCCAGTCCATCGTTCAGGCGCGCGTCTATGACGGCTCGGAAAAGGGCCTGAAATCATATGAAACGACCGCGGTAATCGGCAAAACCTTTCCGAAGGGGGCGAACAAGGAATTCGCGCCGGCGGAAAACGCCGAACTGCTCGATAAATATCCGTCCTGGCCCGTCGAGATCGGCTATTTCGACAAGACGTTCGGGGAGGGTTTTCCGGTTTATCAGATTTCCTTCCGCCTGTTTTCCAACGGGGTAAGCCGGAAGCTGTTGATCGACTATGGCGATTTCACGATCCGCGGATCATTGACGTCGATCAAGTTTCTCGAAGCGTCGAAGTGCCACTGATAGCCGGCGAAGATCGGAAAACGATCGACTAGCAAGTTG
>CAYWBS010000068.1:0-9856 GCA_964456215.1 uncultured Hyphomicrobiaceae bacterium | reverse complement strand
GAACTTTTCAATAGTTCCTTCGGCATAAACACCTTTTATATCAAGGTGTTAGGAGTTGGTACCGCCTCCTGGTCTCGAACCAGGGACCTCCAGATCCACAATCTGGCGCTCTAACCAGCTGAGCTAAGGCGGCCCATTCATCTGGCGGACACGCATTACCGGTCCGCTTGCGGCTCACGACACCGAAATTAAGCAGAAGTAATCAGCCTTGCAAGCGGGCCGCACAGCAAAGGGCGTCGGAATTTCGCAATTTCCTTCGATCCCTCTGTTGATAAGCAGGCGGCTGAACACTCTCCGGCCGACGGTTCGCCGCTTGAGCCGGGTTTCCGACCGCCGGCAATAGCAATCCGCGTCGACAGGCGCGCGCCGCGCTTTCGGCCACATACAAGGCATAAATTATGGCTTCGGCTGCGCTTTTTTCGCCGCATTGGTCATGAGTTTTGACAACTCTTTCGCCTGCTTTGCATATGATTCCATCTGCTTGCGGGCGAACTGGCTTTGTATCTCAAGCGCCTCCTGCAAATCCTTCGCTTTGACCAGATCGCCGGCCAATGAGAAACTTGCATTCATATTGTCCTTGGTGAAACTCAATGCCTTTTCGTTCAGCTCCTTGGCGCCTGAGGTCATGGCGTCCGAAGATTTGGCGATGGCGTCCTGGGCCTTTTTTGTTGCTTCAATAAGCTGTTCATAAGCGTCTTTCGCTTGATCGACACTCTTTTCAGCAAAGTCACGCACGGACTCGGGAATTTCGAATTCAGGGGGTTGGTTCATCTTTGTCTCCCTCAATATGAACAAATGCCGCGTAAACAAAAACCATATCCGCCGGTCTTGATCGCCGGGATCGTGGCCGGGGCATGTGGAAAATTATCACATTCTGTGCTGTTGACGGCATCTTGCTGATAACATTATCTTTGCTGCATCGCAATATTAATTGTTGCGTTGCACAATCGAATTTGGAAGTCGTTCGCCGTTCGCCGCAAGCCGAAATGTCCATGACTCAGTCATTCAGCTCACGACAGGGGTTCTTTTCGGCTTTTCGTCATATAGGTCAAGTGTATACCATGGAACAAGTTGGCGGGCGAAGCGGGAACCTTAACCCTTATGGACATTCGGCCCGAAAACAGGGTCACCAGATATTTTCTTAGCGTTCAAATCATGATGCCATTGAGCGACATCGCGCTTCAGGAAAGGCTCCAGCCGTTGCTGGCGGCTCCAGCGCCCGCCTGGCTTTGGGACTTTGCCCAGGGAGCGATTCTATGGGCCAACCGGAGCGGCGTTGCGTTCTGGGGTGAAGTGGATCTCGTGCGTTTGACGGAACGCCGGTTCGATCGCGCTATGCCCGCGGTCGCGCGGCTTCGAAGCCTGGCTGAAGACGATTTCGGCAAAGGAGAAATCACCGCAACCTTGTTATTCTGGACCGACGGGAGCCCTCATGAAATTGCCTGCAGCATTGACATGGTCGTTCTCGACAGCGGACAGCGCGCTCTGCTGGTCATTGAATGCGGTGGCGAAGGGGCAGCTAAAATCGTCAGTCCGGACAGACGGCTCAATGGCAGCGAAGACAGCGCCGGCTCGAACGACGCAGGCGATCAGACCGCGCGTCTGACTTCGGTCAATTCAGACCACCTGCGATCGCGCCGTCCCCCCCGGCCATTTCAGAATCTGGACGATCAGGATCGTATCGCACTCGAGGAAATTGCGTCCCTTGTACGCGCAGCGCCGACGCCGTGTCCGGAGCCTTCCAGCGAGGTGCGGACCGGACGGACGACTGCGAACAAGATCTTTACGGATGGCGAGAACGGGCGCGACGCAGGCCAAAAGAACAGTTCGCCGGATGCCGCCCTATTCGCAGAACGAGTCCGGCAAGCCGCACAGACCTTATTCGAAACGCTGCCGGTCGGCTTCTGCATCTGCCGGAACGGCGAGATGATTTTCGCCAACTCCGTCCTCGCCTATGCGTTTGGCTATGACACACCGCACGCGCTGTTAAAAGCGGGCGGGCTCAACGCCCTCTTTCCCAAGGAAAGCGTTTTCGCGAAGTCAGGTGACGGTAGCGCGGAACCGGTATTCAGAACGAAAATTGTGACGGCTCGGTCGCGAAGCGGACGCCGGCACGAAGTCTGCGTGCTTCTCGGCGAAACGTTGTTCGACCCCAAACCGGTCCAGACTGCGCTCATACTGCCTCTATCCTGGAGCGGCTATGCTCGGACGCGAGAGGCGCTGTTACCCTCATTCGCCAATGACGCGGTTCGCCAGCTTGTCGACGGTCTGATGACATTGGACAGGAACGGATGCCTGCTCGATGCAGACACTATTCTGGATGTTCCGCTTGAGGACTTTACCGGCCGGCATCTCAGCGAAATCTTTCTCAAACAGGACTGGCCAAAGATCTCGCGCGCGCTTCATCGCCTCGAGCGGCGGGCGCCGATGCTTGGGCAAGCAGAAATTCTGCAGACCTGCCTGCGCGCCGGGGCCTCTTCGATTGGCCCTATCGGTTTAAGGCTTGGCCGGTTGGACGAAGAGGGAGCGGCTCGTTATTGGGCAGCGCTTGTCGACCTCCGGCAAATGCAGACGCGCGAACCGGAAAAGAAGGAAACGCCGCCAGCGCATCACGCCGTGGAAGACAAGGCCGCCGCCGACGTCTTGGCGAAGATCAGCCATGAGGTTCGCACCCCCCTCAATTCAATCATCGGTTTCGCCGAGATCATGAAGGATGAGCGGTTCGGCCCGGTGGGACACGCCAAATATCGGGGGTATTTGAACGATATCTACGACAGCGCCCATCATGCTTTGAGCCTGATAAACGACCTTCTCGATATCTCGAAGCTCAAGGCAGGCGTATTCGAGGCAGTCCCTTCGCCCGTAGACGTCAACCGGACAATCAAACAGTGCCTCAGAACCCTCGGCCCGCAGGCAGAGCAGGCCCGTATCGTCATACGAACCTCCCTCGCCGCCGGCTTACCGCCGCTTTCCGTGGATGAACGGAGCCTCAAGCAAATTCTGTTGAACCTGGTTTCGAACGGCATCAAATTCACCGACGCAGGCGGCCACGTGATCGTGCAAACACTCAAAAATGAAGATGGTGGCCTAAAGATCCGCGTTCGCGACACCGGGATCGGAATGTCCGATGACGAAATCACTCAGGCCGTGCAACCGTTTCTGCAGCTCGATACGGCGCCCCGGCAACAAATCGGCTCCGGTCTCGGCCTGCCGCTCGCCAAGGCATTGGCTGAGGCCAGTGGCGCGTCATTCTCGATTGCCAGCACGCCTGGTAAAGGCACGCAGGTGGATTTGGATTTTGCGGCGGACATGCTACTACCGGAAAGGCTGAAGGCCGGACCGGGGAAGACATCAGCCCGTTAGAGCATATTCCGGAAGCTCTTTACCGGACGGCTCTCAACACGTCGGACAAAAAGGCGCCGTGGTCCCAAGCGCCCTTTCTCCGGGAGAGGCCCAATCGAACGACCACAAGCTGACGGGAAGGAATTATGGCCACCATTTGCCCGTCATGTCCGAGCATATAATAGGCATCCTTGGGGACCGGAGGAGTGTGTCGGCCCGTCGACGCCAGGGACTTCGGCAAGTCGAGCCAGATATGGGCGCCGTAATCGCTGTCCTTCCGGATAGTCGGCCGGAGCGAATAGGCGAGCCAGCCTTCAGGCCAAATACGCGCGCCGTTCCATAGTCCGTCATTGAGATAAAGGAGACCGATCCGCGCCCAATCCCGCGCCGAGGCGAACATATAGGAAGAAGCGACGAAATTTCCATTGGCGTCCGTCTCTATAACCGCTGTCCGCACGCCGATCCGGTTGAAGAGCGCGCGAAACGGGAAGGTGAGAAACTCCCGCGGCGTTCCCCCATGGGCCTCGCGCAGAATTCTGGCAATGATATTGCTGGTGCCGCTCGAATAGTGGCGCACCGCGCCGGGCTCGGCAATGAGCGGCCGGTTGGCCGCAAAAGCCGCCATGTCCCCCGTCAGGAAAAGCATCCGCCGGACATCGCTCAGCATTGCGCCATAATCTTCATCAAACTCCAGACCGCCTGACATGCGCAACAAGTCGTCCAACGAAATCTTATTTCTTCTGTCGCCGGGGCCGCGCCATTCCTTCAAGAGACCTTGTTTTTCGACGGTCAGCTTTCCATCGCCGACGAGTATGCCGGTCAACGCGTTAAAGACGCTTTTGGTCATCGACCAGCCTAGGAGCGCGGTCCTCGCCCCAATTCCTTCCGCATATCTTTCGCCAACGATTCGCCCCTTATGGACGACGACGATCGCCCGCGTGCGCCTTAGGCGCATCGGATCGGGTTCGGAAAATGCTATATCGATGGCCTCCTCGAGTAACCTGTAATCGATTTCCGGGAAATCTCCCGGCGCCACGGAAGTTCCTGCCGGCCAGAGCGCCCTACCATTGCCTTTGGCGGCGTCGAACTCAGGCACCATGGCGTCTGCTTTGAGCGCGGCCACCGTCTTGCCAATCGCGAGGGTGCACCCCAACCCGGTCCGATAGACCGCGGCCTGAGATGCCAGACCGAAAACCGACGCGGTTACCAGCCCGGACTCGCGCTCGACCGAGCCCCGTACTGCTTTGAGCAATGGCGTCATGTCGGCGAGCACGTCCACTTCGACGACCGTTTTCGGATCACGATTTGAGACGAAAACACCCGAGCAAAGTGTCTTGGCGTAAAATCCCGAGGCGAGACGCGCAATGCGGTAGAATGTCGGTCCGTAGACGGCGCCACCGGCGATGACGACAATCAAGAGCCCCAGCACAACCAGCCGCCAGACCTTCGCCCCCGCCGTCCCGGCCATAGAAAATTTCCTCCATGTCAGCCTCAAACACTGAGACCATCGCCTGCAAATCAAAAATGAATTAGGGGCCGACCGCGCCACACGACGCCACAAGCGTGGCTAGAGCATGTTCCGCCCATCCGCGTGCCGGTTTCTTGCCGGATTGGGCCTTCAGAGAGGTGTTATCGCATGCGCATAGGGCCCATCGCTTGATTGGCCTATCTTAAAATGGACTTTGGTCCCGACATCGATGGCGTCTTCATGCCCCTTTGCGATTTGGTCCAGACGAAAATAGATCTCACGTCCGTCTAGGGCATCGATAAAGCCGTAACCGTCTTCGAGAAAGATCTTGGCGACTTTGCCCTGCATGGGGACTTGTGGCTGTCGGGTCCGATGAGGGCTGCGCTTACGGACATGATCCTCTAGTTGGCGCTCCGCTTCGTTGAACGAATCGCGGATGAGGACATGCATGTCCTCATGGGCATGGTTCATCCCGGCTTCGCGGCTGACATTGATTGTGTGGCCGGGAACGACGAGCTCGATGTTGACGCTATAGAGATTGCCCTTGTGCTTATGGTGGTGGGGGACGTCGACGATCACCTGACAGGAGGTGATCCGCGGATGATATTGCTCAAGCTGTTTGATGCGTTCCAAAATCCGGGCTTCCAAGGCGGGAGAAGTATCCATTCCGCGAAAGGAGATGCTGGGCGGCACTTGCATGGCGAATTCCCTAGCTCGGCACGTCGCAATTGGCACCTGCCAAGTGCGGGCTTATTTATCAATTTCGGCTTTTGACCATCCTGCAGCGTTGATCTCGGTCAAGGGGCATAATGGCATGCAGTGCTCTCATCTCTACCGTTGCGAATGCGCCTGGATCAACCCCAATGTAAATCAAGGTCCCTTAAACGCGAATTCGGCGACAACCGGCGCGTGATACGAATCCGGCGGCCGGTCGACCTTGGCGTAGCCGACGAGTTCGTCCTCAAGACCTTCGTTGTGAATTTCCAAATGGCGGAACTTCGCAAGCAGCGGGCGGTTGACAAGGATGTGGTCGAGCATTTGCGCGCGGCCGTGGTGCAGAACCGTGTATCGCCGGTCATTCGGCGCTGAGCGCTCCAACGGTATCAGGGCGCATGCCGCCAGGCGGCCATTGCCGGTATCTTCTTCGGCGCCGATGATGATCCTGAGCGTAGTCTCGTGATCGGCGGCGTTGAAGTCCCCGCACACCGCGATTAGCCGGTCCGGCGCACTGTCCATCAGATGTTCAAGAACGAGACGCAGTTCCAGGGCCTGGCCGATCCGCTTGAGGCTCGCCAGAAAATAGCCCTCCGCCCAGCCGCCGACCGTCTTCCATACGAACTGCGCTTCCTTCTGGCCGGGTATCGGAGCTGCGAGCGGTGCGCGCAGATGAACATTGATGAGTGCGAGACTCTGTCCACCGGGCAGCATAATGTCGGCCAGCAAAAGGGGCCTGTCCCAGCCGACGAGAACGGGCTCGGTTTGTGCCGGCAGTGCCGTCGTCATCCGGTATGGCATGGCGTGGACCAGTTCATGGCGGATTTCCCGAAAGTCATGAATGGGAAGTCGCGAAAGGACCACGAGGTTATGAACATCCGCCACGCCCTTTCCGTCCGGGCCGCACGTTGAGACACGGTCATAGCTTTCGTACCGGGTTCCCTTGAGCACTGCATCGAGCGCCACGAGGGAACGCTCTTCGGCGCCAGGCACATGTTGGCCGTTGACCTCCTGGAGACAGAGAATGTCGGCTGCGACGCGCTCCAATTGAGGTCTCAGGATTTCAGCCCGCTCTTCCACCGGCATCGACGCTTTGGGTGGAAGATCGAGGCTCTCCAGATTGAATGTTGCTATGCGCATGAGTCACCGGACCTCAGAGTTCGCTGGATACCGGATTTAAGCCGCGATACCGTTTCCATGGCTTGACGCTGATCAATGAGCGCGGTCTCCGACTGCACATTTTTTGTCGTTACTGGTATCGCTGAGCACCGCGATTGAAGTGGACCATGCAGATCTCGTCGCCAACGTCGATATCCACCAGGGCTTCATCACCAACAAAGCGGTCACGAAAGGAGCGAACAAGCCCGAGCGTCACAAGCCGCGTTCGGCGCACTTGGACCAAGTCGTTGTCCTGCTTGTGCTAAACAAAGGAGTTTTCTATGAAACGCTTAGTAATCTTCGCAATCACTCTTGCCGCATGTGCGGCATCACCGGCAAAGCCGGCTCTTGCGGAGGTCGACGTCCGCACGCCTTGGGCTGATGTCTATGTCGGCCCCGAAGGCGTATTTGTCCATGGCCCCTGGGGCCGCGTGGAAGTGCCTGCCTCCGAGCGCGACCGTGTGTGCAGGAAATGGCGCCGCAGCGTCCGCAAACATTACCAGAAGCGGCGTTGCCGCGTCAAGTTCGATGCCAAGGGGTGCATTATAGAAAAGCTTGATTGCGAGCAGTGACGGCGGCGTCCGGGATTTCCGGCCAGGTCTCGTTTGATTAGGGTCAAAGCCTTCCCCTTCCCGTTCCCTATGGTTGGTCCGAGGAAAATTGACATGCCATGACTGCCACGGTTTAGGGAATGAAACGTTATGGCCGCTTCGGCGAGCTACGTCCATGGAGCGAGCGAAATCCCACTTCTCGGGATGACCGTTGGCGAGTGCCTGGACAGGGCGGCCTGTGACTTCCCGGACAACGACGCGCTCATTGTCGCGCACGAAAAGATCCGAATGAGCTATGGCGCGCTCGCCGAGGAGTTCAACGCTTTCGCCGCCGGCCTTCTGGCCCTTGGCCTTGAGCCGGGCGATAGAATCGGCATTTGGACATCAAACTGCAAAGAATGGGTGATCACGCAGTTCGCGACCGCAAAGGCAGGCCTGATCCTTGTCAATATCAACCCTGCCTATCGCTTGGCGGAGCTTGAATATGCGCTGACAAAGGTCGGTTGCAAGGCGCTGATCACCGCGGCACGGCTGAAGTCCTCCGACTATATCGCCATGTTGAACGAGCTTCTGCCGGAGCTGGAGGGCTCAGCTCCCGGAACGCTGAAATCGGCAAAGCTTCCTGATCTGAAATGGGTGATCCGGTTGGGAGACGATAACAGCCCCGGCATGGTCAATTTTGCCGACATCGCGCCGAAGGCGGAAAAAAAACATCAGGAAAGGCTTGGTGAGCTAGCAGGGCTGCTGCAGTTCGACGATCCCATCAATATTCAGTTCACCAGCGGCACCACCGGCGCGCCCAAAGCTTCTACGCTCACCCACCACAACATTGTCAACAACGCCTACTTCTCCGGGCTGCAAATGAAGCTCACGGACAAGGACCGCATGCTGATCCCCGTGCCAATGTATCATTGTTTTGGCATGGTACTCGGAACGCTGTGCTGTGCGGCTCATGGCGCGGCCATGGTCTTTTCGTCGGCAGGCTTCGACGCACACGAAATATTGAAAACGGTCGAGTCCGAGCGATGCACAGTCCTCCACGGTGTCCCCACCATGTTCATCGCCGAGCTCGATGAGCCCGATTTCGCCAAATATAATCTGTCATCGCTCAGGACAGGCATAATGGCAGGCGCGCCGTGCCCGGTTGAACTCATGAAGCGGGTTATATCGGAGATGCATTTAAGCGAAATAACGATTGCTTACGGCATGACGGAAACCGGACCGCTCAGCTTCCAGACGTCCGTTGATGATCCGATAGAGCGGCGCATTACAACGGTCGGCCGGGTGCTGCCGCATGTCGAAGTCAAGATCGTCGATGAAAAAAGGCGCGTTGTGCCGCGCGGCACGCCCGGCGAGCTTCTCACCCGGGGCTATTGTGTCATGCCAGGTTACTGGAACGATCCTGAGCGAACCGCAAAGGCCATCGATGAGGCGCACTGGATCGCCAGCGGCGATATTGCCATCCTCGATGAGGAGGGTTTTTGCCGGATTGTCGGACGGCTCAAGGACATGCTGATCCGGGGCGGCGAGAATATTTTCCCCCGGGAGATCGAGGAGTTCTTGTACACTCATCCCAAGATCGAGGAGGCGGAGGTGTTCGGCGTGCCTGACGACAAATATGGCGAGCAGGTCTGCGCCTGGATCAAGCTCAAGGAAGGCGAGACGGCGACCGCCGAAGAGATCCGGGAGTTTTGCAAGGGCAGGATCGCGCATTTCAAGATCCCTTACTACGTCCGGTTTGTTGAGAATTTCCCCATGACGGTTACGGGCAAGGTGCAGAAATATATTATGCGCGAGGAGATGCAACGGGAGCTGGAGCTTGAGAGAGCCGAGGCTGGCTGAAATGCGCTACGAAACCGATCCCGATACCAACCATACCGTCGTCACCTTTTCTATTCCTTTCACGCGCTATCTCGATGCGGATGGTTCCGTCGTGGAAAAACTTCCCGCCTTCGCCAAAGACCCTGAAACCATTAAAGCTCTCTACCGCGCCATGGTGCTGACGCGCATCTTCGATGAAAAAGCGATTGCCCTGCAGCGCACGGGCCGTCTCGGCACCTATGCCTCGTCCCTCGGGCAGGAGGCCGTCGGCATCGGCGCGGCGAGCGCTATGCGGGCTGAAGATGTCTTCCTGCCGTCTTTCCGCGAGCATGGAGCTCAACTCTGGCGTGGCGTGACGCTCAAGGAGCTATTCCTCTATTGGGGCGGGGATGAGCGCGGCAGCGACTTCGAGGGCCCACGGGAGGATTTTCCCGTAAATATTCCCGTAGCGAGCCACATCCCCCATGCCGCCGGCGTGGCATTGGCCTTTCAGTTACGCAAGGAGCCGCGCGTTGCTCTGTGCATTGCCGGGGACGGCGCCACGTCGAAGGGCGATTTCTACGAGGCCATCAATATCGCCGGCGTTTGGTCGTTGCCGGTCGTGTTCGTCATCAATGACAATCAATGGGCGATATCTGTGCCGCGCGTAAAGCAGACCGCGGCGAAGACGCTGGCGCAAAAAGCTATCGCTGCCGGTATACCGGGCGAGCAGGTGGACGGCAATGACGTTATTGCCGTTCGCGATTGCGTTGAGAGAGCCCTAGCACTTGCTCGTTCCGGCGGCGGCCCGACCCTTATCGAG
>CAYWBS010000067.1:0-9915 GCA_964456215.1 uncultured Hyphomicrobiaceae bacterium | reverse complement strand
CGACATAAAGGACGTCCGGGTGCTGCTGTCCAACGGCAACCGGGTCAAGGCCGGCCGTCTCAGGGGCGGCAAGCGGCATTTCGCGGTGTGGCGCGATCCCTATCCGAAGCCCGCCTATCTCTTCGCTCTGGTCGGCGGCGATCTCGCCAAGGTAACCGACAAATTCGTCACCAGGTCCGGCCGCGAAGTGACCCTGGAAATCTACGTCGAGCCCGGAAAGGAGGACCGCTGCGCGTGGGCCATGGACTCGTTGAAACGCGCCATGCGGTGGGATGAAAAACGGTTCGGTCGGGAATACGATCTCGACATATTCATGATCGTCGCCGTCAGCGATTTCAACATGGGCGCGATGGAGAACAAGGGGCTCAACATATTCAACGACAAGCTCATTCTCGCCCGCCCCGACACCGCCACCGATCAAGACTATGCGGCGATCGAGGCCGTTATCGCCCATGAATATTTCCACAACTGGACCGGAAACCGGATTACCTGCCGGGATTGGTTCCAGCTCTGCCTGAAAGAGGGCCTGACCGTCTTCCGCGATCAGGAGTTCACCGCCGATATGCGCGAGCCGACCGTCGAGCGGATACAGAGCGTGCGCGCCTTGAAGACCCACCAGTTCCCGGAGGACAGCGGCCCCCTCGCCCATCCGGTGCGCCCGGCTTCCTATATCGAGATCAACAATTTCTATACCTCGACCGTCTACGAGAAAGGCGCCGAGCTCTGCCGGATGGTGCAAACCCTTGTCGGGCGAAAGGGCTTCCGCAAGGGCATGGATCTTTATTTCGACCGTCACGACGGGCAAGCCGCGACGGTCGAGGATTTCATCGCCGCCATGGCCGACGCCAACCGAATAGACCTCGGCCAGTTCATGCTCTGGTACGAGCAGGCCGGCACGCCCGAACTCGTCTGCTCACTCGACTATGACCGGCGGAAGAAAGCGGCGCAACTGAGCGTCCACCAGATCTGCCCGCCGACGCCGGGCCAGCCAAAGAAGAAGCCGATGCACATCCCATTGGCCTGCGGTCTGATAAGCGCCAACGGAGGCGATGTCGATTTGACGCGCGCGAACGGAGAGCCGGTCACCGGCGGCGTCCTCGAGATCCGCGACCGCTCTGAGACCTTCCGGTTCGAGAACGTCCCCTCGAAGCCCGTCCCGTCCCTGCTCAGAGGATTTTCGGCGCCCGTCCGTCTGGCGGTCTCGCAGAGCGACCGGGACCTTGAATTCCTGATGGCCAATGACAGCGATCCCTTCAATCGCTGGCAGGCGTCGCAAGCTTACGCCACAAGCATCATCATTCAGATGACCGACGCCTATCGCCGGGGAAAGGCCTCGCGCAAGGGCGCGCCATTCGCGAACGCGCTGGCCACGGTCCTCGCCGACGGCAAGCTCGAACCCGCCTATCTCGCGGAATTTCTCAAATTGCCGAGCGAAGCCGACATCGCCCGCGAGATCGCCAGCAATGTCGACCCGGCGGCCATCCATAAGGCGCGCGCGAGCCTGCGCCGGAGGGTCGGCGCCGACCTCAGGGGCCAGCTCATCGAGATCTATCAGTCCGGCGCCGCCAGGGGACGCTATTCGCCGACGGCCAAACAGGCGGGAAAAAGGGGGCTCAGGAACATTTCACTCGCCCTTCTGGCGTTCGGAGGCGGCGATGAAGATGTGGACCGCGTGGTGCGCCACTATTGGCGCGGCAAGAACATGACCGATCAGATTGCCGCGCTTTCGATCCTGACCCATCTCCGGATTCCGGAGCGCGAAACGGTGCTCGAGGATTTCTACGACCGCTGGCGCGACGACCATCTGGTTCTGGACAAATGGTTCGCCCTGCAGGCGACGTCGAGCCTGCCGGGCACGCTGGACGAGGTCAGGAAATTGACCGGTCATCCGCGCTTTTCCATGAAAACGCCCAACAAGGTGCGCGCCGTCATCGGCGCATTCGCCGGCTCGAACCCGTTGCATTTCAACAGTCCGGACGGAAAAGGCTATGAGTTTCTTGCACAGTCCATATTGGAGCTCGACGGCTTCAATCCACAGATCGCCGCCCGCCTGGCGGCGGAATTCAAGAGCTGGCGGATGCTGGAGCCGAACCGTCAGCGATTGGCGAAAAAAGCCCTCGGCCGCATTGCCGCGCAAAAAGGCCTCTCCAAGGACACCACCGAAATTGTGACAAAAACGCTAGGGTAGCGCGGCAAATTCGGGCTGATGTCGCACAGCCTCGTGTTTTTCCTGGACAAATCGCCGGCAAATCGCATGAAATGACAAAGTGATTCGGGGGTACGGCGGTGCTCCGGGTTACTCCTGTCGGATTATTCGGTTTCAAACCTTGGGAGCGTGTGATGGCACGGATTTTGTCCGTTCGCCAGGCCTTTGGGGCATGCCTGGCGACGGCGACGCGGCTGGAGTCTGGGGCAAAGGCTGTCGGCAATCGGCTTGCATCGATCGGAACATTTCAACTCGTTCTTATTGGACTCATCGGTCTCGCGTTCACGCTCGTCCTCGCCAGGCACGGCGATCAGCGGCGCGCCTTCGAACGAATGGCCGAACGGGAATCGGGTCTGAGCCTCGAATTGACGGCCGAGGCGATCGCGGCGCGGCTAAACCTCGTGCTTGCCTCGTTTTCGCGCGGCGCCAGGGAGAACTATGGCGACTGGCCGGGCCTACTGCGGACGAGCCTGCCGGACCTGCCGGAAGCCGAGGCCCCGATGGTGGTTCTCGCCGACCGCGACGGCACGCTCAGGGCGGTGATCTCCGGTGATCACTTTCGGACCGGAGACAATCTTTTCAAGATGATCCCGCCGCGCACGCTTTACGATGCCCTTACCCGGCGGAGCGGCCTGCATACCGTTACCTTGGTGCGCGGCAAACCGTTTCGCCTGGCCTTTCGCCTGCTGCCCAACCAGGGCATGGTGGCGTTGTTCCAGAGCGCAAGCCGGCTTACGGCCGGCGTGCGCAACGAAGCGCCCGCCGAATTCGGCTTTACCGCCGCCTTGGGCCTCATCCTTGTGCTTGCCGCCGGCGGTCAGGCCATTCTCGTTCTGCGCCGAAAAGACGAGCGCCGCGCCGCCGTCTGCCGGCGGACGGCGACCGAAAGCGCCCTCATTCATGGCCGCTGCGGCCTATGGAACTGGTCGTTGGCCGATGACGAGATACGCTGGTCGCGGTCGATGTTCGGCCTCCTCGGCCTCGACCGCGCCGATGACAACGTCACCTTAGATGAGCTGTCGAGCCGGCTCCATCCCCAGGACCGGCTGAGGGATTATCTGCGCCAGCGCTGCCGCCGGGGCTCAACCAAAATTCGCACCTCGTTCAGGATGCGCCACGCCGATGGCCATTGGATCTGGCTCGAAATGCGCGGCGAAATCGCCATGCCGCGCGCCGGCGCGGCGCCGCGCCTCACGGCTCTGATCGCCGACATTACCGAACTGAAGCGCACGCAATCCCAGAACCAAACGGCATTCGGCCGGCTTCTCGACGCCATCGACACCGTCTCGGAGGCCTTCGCCCTTTGGGACAGCGACCGCCGGCTGGTCATGTGCAACCGCAAATTCCAGGAGTTTCACAAGCTGCCGGATGAGGCCGTGGAACCCGGAACCTCCTATGACGACCTGGTGGAGGCGGCCAACTATCCGGCATTCGACAATGGCCTGTTGAGCCGGCCGCAATCGGATAACGAAGCCTGCACATACGAGGCGAAGCTCGCCAGGGGCCGCTGGCTTCATATCAATGAGCGGCGCACGACCGATGGCGGTTTTGTCAGCATCGGCACCGACATCTCGGCGGTGAAGCGCAGCGAGCAGCGGCTGACCGACCGCGAAAAACAGCTCAAGGCCACGGTTCAGGATCTGCGCAACTCGCGCCGCCAGCTCGAACGCCAGGCCCAGCAGCTCGTCGAGCTCGCCGAGAAATACATGACCGAGAAAACGCGCGCCGAATCGGCGAACCGCGCCAAGTCGGAATTCCTGGCCAATATCAGCCATGAGCTCAGAACGCCCCTGAACGCCGTCATCGGCTTCTCGGAAGTCATGAAGCACGCATTGTTCGGGCCGATCGGCAACAGGAAATACGCCGAATATTGCAGCGACATTCATGCCAGCGGCAAATATCTCCTCGAAGTCATCAACGACATTCTCGATATGTCGAAGATCGAGGCGGGACGCGTAAACCTTACGCTGGAGACGGTGGCGCTCGATGACATCATCGAGGAGAGCATGCGCATCGTCTCGCCGGTCGCCGAGGACCGGGGCATCGAGATCGTGCGCGAAGGTCTCGCCGACACCGACATGCAGGCGGACAAGCGCGCGCTCAAGCAGATCGTCATCAATCTGGTCTCCAACGCCATCAAGTTCACGCCGGAAGGCGGCCGTGTCATCGTTCGCCTGACAAGATCGCACGGTCTTATCCGCCTGAATATTTCGGACAACGGCGTCGGCATTCCGAAATCCGACCTCGCCAAGCTCGGCCGGCCGTTCGAGCAGGTGGAGAACCAGTTCACCAAGAGCCACAAGGGCTCCGGGCTCGGGCTCGCCATCTCGCGCTCCCTGGTGGAACTCCATGGCGGCGATCTGTTGATACGCAGCAAGGTCGGCGAAGGGACGGTGGTGACCTGCCGCTTCCCGGTCGATGCCAATCCGGAGCAGCCGACAGAGCCCGCCTATTACGCGCGCGGCGATCAGCGCGAAGCCGTCCATCAGGCGGCGTAGGGAATACGCTTTCCGCTCCACCTCGATCGGGCGAGAGAAAAAGAAGCGTAGGGCGCAAGTGCGTTCCTCGCGCCATGCCCCCACCCGGACTTCACATTTGCGACACCGAGACGGGAAATCGGCGCCCGGGTGAATATATTGAAGCCATCACACGCAACACCCCCTGACCTGCTCAGAGGACCACAGCCATGCCTTCCAAATCCGAAAAAATTATCTTCACCGGCAGCCTCGGCGACGACCTCGCGGCGCGGCTCGATCTTCCGGCGGGCCGGCCCGGCGCCTTCGCGCTCTTTGCCCATTGCTTCACCTGCTCGAAGGATCTCTTCGCCGCCGCGCGCATCGCCGGCGAGTTGACGCAGCATGGCTTCGCCGTCCTCAGGTTCGACTTCACCGGCCTCGGGGCAAGCGGCGGCGATTTCGCCAATACCAACTTCTCCTCCAATGTCGGCGATCTTCTCGCCGCCGCCGCATATCTGAAGGATAATCATGAGGCGCCGAAACTTCTGATCGGCCATAGCCTCGGCGGCGCCGCCGTTCTGGCGGCGGCCGGGGAGCTGCCGGAAGTCGGGGCCGTGGCGACCATCGGCGCGCCCGCCGACGCCGCACACGTGATCCACAATTTCGGCGCCAAGGCCGAGGAGATCGAGGCGCGGGGCGTCGCCGAGGTCCGGCTCGCCGGGCGCAGCTTCACCATCAGGAAACAGTTCCTCGACGACCTCAGGCAACAATCCGTTATCGAACGCATCCGGGCCATGAAGAAGGCGCTGCTCATCTTTCATAGCCCCCGCGATCAGATCGTCGGCATCGACAACGCGGCGACGCTCTTCCAGGCCGCCAAGCATCCGAAGAGCTTTATTTCCCTCGACGACGCCGATCACCTCCTGAGCCGCCGCGAGGACGCCGCCTACGTGGCGTCTTCGCTGGCGGCCTGGGCCGAGCGCTATATCGATGGCCGGGACCAGCGGTTTATTCTGCCCACTCCGGGGCCGGAGGGCGTGGCCGCGGTGGCGGAAACCGGCGCCGGCAAGTTCCAGCAGGAAGTGGTCGCCGGCAACCACCGCCTCCTCGCCGACGAGCCCGCGGACTTCGGTGGATTGGACAGCGGGCCGTCCCCTTATGATTTCCTGAATATCGCGCTCGGCGCCTGCACGTCGATGACGTTACGGCTTTACGCGGACCACAAGAAGCTGCCGCTCGAAGGCGTCAAGGTTCGCGTCAGCCACAAAAAGATCCATGCCGAGGACTGCGTTGAGTGCTCCGAGGGCCGCGAGGGGCGCATCGATGTCTTCGAGCGCGAGATCGAAATCGAAGGCCCCCTCGACGCCGCGACACGGGCAAGGCTCATCGAGATCGCCGATAGATGCCCGGTCCACAGGACCTTGGAGGCAGGCTCCGAGATCCTGACACGCCTCAGGGAGCAGTAGAGCGGTAGGACTTGAACCATTCCTTCAGCGCCCGCAACGACCGGTTTCCCCCGGCCGCCTCCTCGCTGCTCGATTTCGCCGAGGTGGACTTGGCCACGGCGCTGGCGTCCGTCTGGCCGCCATTCAATATGTGAGACGAGGACAGGCCGGTCACCGACTCGAGGTGAACGTCGCCGAGCTCCTTCATCAGCACTGTCAGCATCCCCTTGGTGGGGATGCCGGTTGCCGGCAGCCCGTTCTTGCGCTGATAGCTCAGAATCGCGCGCCGCGTCTTCGGGCCGTATTTTCCATCGAGGATACCCGGATTAAATCCCTTGACCTTCAGTCCGGTCTGGATCGATGCGATTCCCTTGTCGGATTCGATCACCGCGGCGCCTCTGAGAGGGGCCATAAGGCCGGCGAATGCCGCCGCATTGACCGCCGTGTTGGCGATGACCCGCGACTTCGACCGTCTGACAATCCGCCCGTCGCGAATAAAGACCTTCGATTGTTCGTAGGAGCCGACATTCATCGCCACCACCACCGGCTCGGGATCGGAAGCCACGAATATCGGCGAGCCGGAAGAGGCCCCGCCCGTATCGCAGGTATGCAAGATCAGCGCGTTGGGATTGGAGAACAGCCGCTGAACCTCCCCCCAATCCAGTTTTCCGGAATAGTGCTTCACCCCGCAGGGTCCCGAATAGGCCAGCTTCCAGTGTTCGTAATCCCAGTGATAGGCGACCTGGAAAATCTTCTCCCGGCTCGCCGCGTCGATCAGCTCCGGCAGGGGCCGCGCCTCCACTTTCAGCACGCCGTATTTGCATGCCGGCATCGACAATCTGGCCAGCGCCCAGTCCTTTGGCGCGTCCATGGGCGGGCGGGTTCTGAGGCCCGTGGTTCCGGTCACGACGTAGTGAGAGGACGCCCCGGAATGGAAACCGGCGATCCGCGACGCGGAAGACTTCTTATTGTTGCTGATGCGGAACGAAAAATCCGCGATATTGGGGCGCTTGCGCTTCTGGTTGCCAAACAGGCAATGGGCGGCCGTCGCGATCACATCGGGCGCGACGCAAAATGCCGTGCATAGCGTCTGCACCTGATCATTGTACAAAAGCCCGATCTTGCCATCCAGTTCGGCATATTCGTCCGGCAGCGATTTGCGGTCGTCCTCACCGAAAATCGCGACTTTTTGCACATCCGGCTGTACATGGACGTTTCGCCCGTACGCGCCGGTGGTCTTGCCGGCGGTCTGGGACTGTGCCACGCCGGAATTCGCAAGGCAGGCCGCGAATAGAGCCGCGAGCCCGATAACGCATTGATTCAAAAAGGGGTGCCGCATTTTCTTTTTGCTCAAATCCATCCCAAGCCCATGGATATTAGTCATAAATTACCCGCGAACTCACCATATTGTAGCTCCAAAACATAGTCGAAATTTGTCAATCAACCTTACAAAAAATTAATGCTGTCGAAAGTGCAGTGTAAGGTGCCATAACCTACATAATAGATCAGACAGTAAGCATCGGTCTATCAAGAGGAGAATTATCGCAAATGATTGCACCGAGCAGTGGACAAATTCTGGCGCCCGGCCGCCGGGTTAAGCGGGGCCGGTCCAAGCCAATCGCACTAACCGCCGCCGCCATAATCGCACTGGGAATGACCGGTGTTCTTGTCGGCAGGTTCGCTCCCGAGGCCGCCGCGAAGCCTGACGACCGCGCCGAGCAGAGCGCCGCCGTACCCTTGGCCAACGCGCCGTCGGGCTTTGCAGATCTTGTGGATAAAGTGCGGCCCGCCGTTGTAAGTATCAATGTAAAGAACGGCAAACAGCCTGTTAGCCGCGATCTTTTCCCCGGTCTGCCCGACCTTCCGGACGATCATCCCCTCAATGAATTCTTTAAGCGGTTCCGGAAGGATTTTCGCGGCGCTCCCGGCCACAGCCGGCCAACGCTCGCCCAGGGCTCCGGTTTCATCATCTCGCGGGATGGCTATGTCGTCACCAACCACCACGTCGTCGACAAAGCGGATAAGATCTGGGTGACAATGGATAATGGCGAGAAACGGGAAGCAAAGCTGATCGGCAGCGATTCGCGGACCGATATCGCCCTTCTGAAAATTGTCGAAAAGGGCGATTTTCCGGTGGTCGAATTCGCCAAGGAGCCGGCCCGCGTCGGCGACTGGGTTCTGGCCGTCGGCAATCCGTTCGGTCTTGGCGGCACCGTCACGGCCGGAATCGTCTCCGCCCGCGGCCGCGACATCGGTTCCGGCCCCTATGACTACCTGCAGATCGACGCCGCGGTCAATCGCGGCAATTCCGGCGGACCGGCCTTCAATCTCAAAGGCCAGGTCGTCGGCGTGAATACGGCGATCTTCAGCCCCTCCGGCGGTAATGTCGGCATTGCCTTCGCCATTCCGTCGGAGCTGGCGCAGGAAGTCGTGGCGGAGCTGCGGCGCTCCGGTTCGGTGAGCCGTGGCTGGCTTGGCGTGACCATCCAAAACGTTACCGATGATATCGCGTCGAGCCTTGGTCTCGACAAGCCGGAAGGCGCCATGGTCATCAAGGTCGCGCCCGGCGGCCCTGCTTCCAAATCGGAAATAAGGGTTGGCGATGCCATCGTCGAGGTTAACGGCGACGACATCAAGGACTCGCGGGAGCTGTCGCGGAAAATCGCGTCCTTGCAGCCGAAATCGGATGTACGCATTACCGTCTACCGGGATGGCGGCAAGAAAACGATTTCGCTGAAGCTCGGACAGTTCCCGGGAATGGCCAAGCTCGCCAAGCTGGAGGAAGGCAAGCCGGTCGGCGAAGAGCTCGAAGATCTGGGGCTGTCGCTTGCCCCCACCACCGACGAGCAGTCAAGCGATGGCGGGAACGGCGTTCTCATCACCGACGTCAACCCGGATTCGAACGCCGCCGAAAAGGGTCTGAAATCCGGCGACATTATTCTTGAGGTCGGCGGTGAGGCGGTTTCCCGGCCCGACGACGTGGTGGAAGGCGTCAAGGCCGCCAAGCGCAAGGGACGCAAGGCGATCCTGCTGCGCATCAAATCCGGCGACCAGCAACGCTTTATCGCGTTGCCGCTGAGAAAGACCTGAGCCAGGGCGCCACGCAGCGGCCCCCCTTGCGGGGGCCGCTCGCGTCTTGGCCTTGGGGGCTCTCGCTTATTCAACCTCGCTCTGATCGAAAATCACCAATCCATGCGCGTACTCGTTATCGAAGATGACCGGGAGACGTCCGATTTCCTCATCAAGGCGCTCGGTGAGTGCGGCCATCTGGCCGACGCCGCGAGCGACGGGGAGGAGGGGCTGGAACAGGCGCGCTCAAGCCCCTATGACGTTTTGATTGTCGACCGGATGCTGCCGAAACGGGACGGGCTGAATATCATCGAAACGCTCCGCTCCGAAGGCGCGCGGACCCCGGTTCTCATCCTCAGCGCCCTCGGCGAAGTGGATGACCGCGTCAAGGGGCTGAGATCCGGCGGCGATGACTATTTGACCAAGCCTTATGCCTTCTCGGAGCTTTTGGCGCGCGTCGAAGCCCTGGCGCGCAGGCCGAGCCCCGGCGAGGGAGAGGCAAAATATGTCGTCGCCGATCTCGTTCTCGACCGCATGTCGCGCCAGGTGACGCGCGCCGGGCGCAAAATCCTGCTGCAGCCCCGCGAATACCGCCTGCTCGAATATCTCATGAAACATGCGGACCAGGTGGTCACGCGGACGATGCTTCTTGAGAATGTGTGGCATTATCATTTCGATCCGCAGACGAATGTCATCGATGTCCACATTTCGCGGTTGCGGGCCAAGATCGACAAGGGAT
>CAYWBS010000066.1:0-10010 GCA_964456215.1 uncultured Hyphomicrobiaceae bacterium | reverse complement strand
GCATATCCTGTTGTCGAACAGCAAGATCCTGTTGGTGAATTCATCGCATTTCGATACCACGCCCGAGAACATCTACGACGCGCTGATCAGGGTCCTTTCGACGATAACATTCGCCAAATGACCGGATTGAAAGGGCTCTAAGTCGTGGTATCGCGATATTATGTCCGCCGCCGCCACCCTTTTTTCGTCAACTGCTCCAACGGACGAAAACGGGTCTTGTAACTCATTTTCGGCGAGCCTTCGATCCAATATCCGAGGTAGACAAACGGCTGACCAAGCTGGCGCGTATATTCGATATGCTCCAGAACCAAAAAGGTGCCGAGGCTTCTCGACTCCAGGTCTGGATCGAAAAAACTGTAGACCATGGATATGCCATCGCTCAGCCGGTCGCATAAGGCGACGGCAACCAGGTCGGACTCTGCCTCCGGCGTCTGGTCGGGCCTGCCGGGTGAGGCCTTCGGCGAAATTCTATATTCCGTCAAGAACGTGTCGACGACCGTATCCTCGATCATGACGGCGAAATCGAGAACGGACATATCCGCCATGCCGCCGTCGCTATGGCGGGCATCGATATAGCTTCGGAACAAGGCATATTGTTCGGCCGAGGCAACCGGTTGCACGCGTTTTGCGATTATATCCCGGTTGCGCCGCCAAATACGTCTGAAGGATTTGCGCTGTTCAAGGTCGTCCACGCGCACGCGCACGGATACGCACGCATTGCAGGAATCGCAATAGGGCATATACGCGATGTTCTGGCTGCGCCGGAACCCGCCCTTGAGCAGATTATCCACCAGAACGCCGGACTTGTCGGTCGTCAGATGGGTAAAGAGTTTCCGTTCCAGGCGGCCGGCGATATATGGGCATGGCTGCGGAGCCGTAACATAGAACTCGGGAAAGTTTTTGTGTTCCGTCACCCTGACCTCGAATTTATTCGGGCGTTATTCCCGCGAAAGCCTAATTCTACAGCATATCCGTCAAAGTCCATAATATGCCGGCGCAAAGTTAGAATAGGCAAGCGAGAGAAGGAGGATCAAGGGGAGACCTGCTTTCAAGAAATCGGAAAACCGGTAGTGGCCGGGGCCGATGACAACCGAGTTTCTGGACGAGCCGCGTTTTCGGCGGGCGATCGGGCATTGGAGCCGGGCCGGCTCACGGCGCGTCTTTCGCACCGTCCGCCAGGTGGACGGAAAAGCCGTTTTCGCGCAAGCGGTTCTTGACCATTTCCGCATGGTCGGCGCCCTTGACTTCGACGGTGATGTCGAGCGATGCGCCCTTTGCCGGGACGTCCAACAAAGTCCGGCGGTGAAAGACTTCGAGGATATTGGCGCCGCTCTCGCCGAGCGCCGTGGCAATGCGGCCAAGCGTTCCCGGACGGTCGTCGATCGTCAGTCTCAGCGAAACGATCTTATTTTCGCGCTCCAGGCCGCGCACCATGATGGATGACAAGATACGGGGGTCGATATTGCCGCCGGTAAGGACAAGACAAACATTGCGGCCCTTGAAGCGTTCGGGATAGCGGAGCATGGCCGCGAGACCGGCGGCGCCCGCACCTTCGGCCATCGTCTTCTGGGCGGTAAGGAACGTGCAGATGGCGCACTCGATGGACTCCTCGTCGACGCAAAGAATGTCCTGGACGTACCGTCTGGTGATTTCCAGCGTCAGATGCCCGGCGGATTTTACGGCGATGCCGTCCGCCAGCGTATTGCCGCCGCATTGGGCCGGCCTGCCGGCGAGCGCCGCCTGCATGGAGGGAAAAAGCTCGCTTTCGACGCCGATGATTTCAATGGCTTCGTTTTGCGCCTTGACGGCGATGGAAATACCCGAAATCAGGCCGCCGCCGCCGACGGGAACGACAATCACATCGAGGCCGGAACAATCCGCCAAGATTTCGAGGCCGATCGTCCCCTGGCCGGCGATGATGTAGGGGTCATCGAAGGGATGGATGAGCGAGAACCCTTTTTCGGCAATGAGTTCCTTGACCTTCTGCTGGGACTCCGTGATGGTCTGACCATGCAGGAGGACCGTTGCGCCCCAGTTTTCCGTGTTGCAGATTTTCACATAGGGGGTTCCCTCGGGCATGACGATCGTGGCGGGAATGTCGAGGCGTGAGGCATGATAGGCAACGGCCTGGGCGTGGTTGCCCGCCGACATCGCTACGACACCGCGTTTGCGGTCCTTCTCCGAAAGAGACGAAAGCTTGACGAGGGCCCCACGGTCCTTGAAGGAGTTCGTGACCTGGAGGTTCTCGTATTTGATGTAGACTTCGGCGCCCGTGAGGCTTGATAGCAGCGGCGCGGCGATGATTGGCGTTCGCAAAACCTCGCCGCTGAGGCGCTCGGCGGCCCGTTCGATGTCGGCGAATGTCACGGAAAGCGCCTGGCGCTTTTCGCCAGGTTCCGGTGCGCTCACCCCTTGTCCCTCAGCAATCTCGCGGCGTCGCGGGCGAAATAGGTCAGAATGCCGTCGCCTCCGGCGCGCTTGAAGGCCGTCAGCGCTTCGATAATGACCCGTTCCTCGTCGAGCCAGCCATTCTGAATGGCCGCCTTGAGCATCGCGTATTCACCCGAGACCTGATAGGCGTAGGTCGGCATGCCGAAAGTGTCCTTAACGCGCCTCAATATGTCGAGATATGGCAGGCCCGGCTTGACCATGATCATGTCGGCGCCTTCGGCAATGTCGAGCTCCACCTCGCGAATCGCTTCATCGGAGTTCGCCGGATCCATCTGGTAGGTGCGTTTATCACCGGTGAGGGTCGCCGAAGACCCGACGGCGTCCCGGAACGGACCGTAAAAGGCCGATGCGTATTTCGCCGAATAGGACATGATGAGCGTGTTCGAATAGCCGGAATCCTCCAGCGCCTGGCGAATGACGCCGATCCGTCCATCCATCATATCCGAGGGGGCGATGATATCGCAGCCGGCCTCGGCCTGCGCCAGCGCCTGGCGGACCAGGACATCAAGCGTTTCATCATTGAGGATTTTGCCGTCGCGCAGCAAGCCGTCGTGGCCGTGGCTGGTATAGGGATCGAGGGCGACATCGCAAATAATCCCGATTTCCGGCACGGCGTCCTTGATGGCGCGAACCGCGCGGCAGACCAGATTGTCGGGATTACAGGCTTCCCTGCCGTCATCGGTGCGCAGTTCCGGCCTGGTGTAGGGAAATAGCGCGATCGCAGGCAATCCGAGAACCGATGCTTCCTTTGCCGCGGCGACGGCGTTATTCACCGTCAGCCGCTCGACGCCGGGCATCGATTTAACAGCTATCCGCTCGTCCTCGCCGTCGATAATGAAGAGCGGCCAAATGAGATCGTCCGTCGTGAGCTTATGTTCGCGGACAAGACGTCTTACCCAGGGCGCCTGGCGGTTGCGCCGGAGCCTGGTCGTCGGGAATCCCCCTTGCGGCACGTCCAGGGCATACTCAGCTCCGCCTCTGGACGTTACCGTTGAGCTATGAGCTTTCTTATCCATTTTTCCAGATTTCGCGCGTCGATAACAGATCGGTGCATCTTTGTGCACGCATTTTGTCAGAAGTGAGCCGCTGCCAGCCCAGTCGTCCTCGCGGGCCATCAGGACCCGGTCGGATATCTTGTAAGCAGCCCAGCTATTCGCAATACGCCTTTCGCTTGCGCGGCGCAAGGTCGAGGTGGAAATGATTTTGATGAGATTCGTTCGCTTCCGGTCCAAGGACGGTACCAAAATATCGGCAGGCATCGGCATGGATCCCACGGACAAAAAGGGTGTGTGGATCCGGTTGCTCCGGCTTTTCAGTGGCATTTTGGGGCGTTGCCGCGATCGTCGGAGGGCTGCTCTTCTCCGGGCCATCCGGCTTCGGCAATTCAGTAACGAGGGGCTGCGAACCTTCGCTGGCCCGTTCGCTCGTGGGGTCGGCATGGCCGGCGTCGGCTTTCGCGGCGCCGGACGATTTTTTCTCCGCGTCCTTCGCCGCCTCGGCCTCCGCCTGGGCCAGGGCCAGGGCCATAAGGTCGCGCTGCGTCATCCCCCAATGATCCAAAACACGAATCCATTCCCCTTTCGCCGTCTTGAAGGCGGCGATGTCGATGGCATTCGCCTTGGCGTGCTCGCTCAGAGGTTTGCTCGGATCATTGTAGCGGTGGCGGCAAGCATAGGACGAAATAACGTGCATTTCCGAGATCGGCGCCTTCAGGAGTTCTTTGGCAAGGGGCTGCACGCTTTCCGTGAGCCAGGCATTGAGCCTTTCCGCAAGTGCGCAATTGACCGTCGCGGGCGGGTGAAAGCGGACCTGCGGCTCTGAACCGATGCCTGTCAATAAAATCGGGACCGGCGCGCCACACCCCTTTTCCTTGATGGGCGGCAGTGGCGCAAAAACCAGATCGATGGGAACAATCAGCTTTGCGCACTGATCCTTCGCAAGGTCGATTTCCTCCTCGCTCCAAACGTCCGGCGGCGGCGTCGCGGCGGCTCCGGGCCTGCGGACCGGCAAGGGTATATCCGATGTGTCAGCCGCATTTGCCGGATGCGCAACCGCTATCAAAGTGATCGCGAGGATCGTCGCGCGCATATAAATCCGCCCCGTAAGCTGCATTTGCGCGGCACCATAACGCCTGAGGTCTTGCCGTTTGCGCTCCGAGATGTATAGCTCCGCCGATCCTTGATGCAATCAAATTAGAGCGGAGCTGTGGCCCGCTTCAATAACGATGGAAAATCCGGTGAATATCCGGAATTGATCTTGATAGCTGAGAGATGGCGGTGAGCGAAGACATAAGACTTGAAAAAAACTATATAGCCGGACTTATAATGCTGAGTCGCCGGGACGCCCTCAACGCGCTTTCCCTCGATATGATCCGCAAGAGAGAAGCGGCCCTGCGGTCGTGGATCGCCGACCCGGATATCTACGCCGTCGTTCAGGAATCCGCTCTCGATGATATATTCTGCGTCGGCGGGGATTTGCGTGCGATCTATGACTGGAAACAACAATCGGCGCCGGAATTGATCACCGTCTTCCGGGAGGAATACCGGCACAATTGGCATTTGGACAAATTCAATAAGCCCACGGTCTCGCTCGTCAACGGCACGGCGATGGGCAGCGGCGTCGGCATGACCATTTACGGCACGCATTTCGTCGCCGGCGAAAAGATCCGTTTCGCCATGCCGGAAACGGCGATCGGATTGTTTCCCGATGTCGGAGCGAGCTATTTCCTGCCCAGGCTCCCGGGTAAAACCGGACTGTATATGGGCCTCACCGGCTATGTGGCCGATGCCGCGGACGTCTATTTCCTCGGCATTGCCAGCCACTGCGTTCCAAGCCGGTATTTTGGGGACATACGCGCCGCGCTGATCGAGGCGGAGCCGGTCGATTTGCTGCTCGAGCCCCTGCACAGGGATCCCGGCTCTTCGCCGCTTGCAAAGCACCTGGACGTGATCAACCGCGTCTTCTCCGCCCCCTCGGTGGAAGACGTGCTCGATGCGCTTGACCGGGAAACGGGGACGTTCGCGGAGTGGGCGCGGGAGACCGCTCGGATTCTGCGGCAAAAGGCGCCGATGAGCCTGAAGGTCACATTCCGGCTCCTTGGCGGCGGTGACGGAAATTCCCAAAGGCCGCTGCGTGATGCCCTTGGGACCGAATTCCGTTTGGCGTGCCGGTTTCTCGAGTCCCATGACCTGTTCGAAGGCATTCGTGCGTTGATCATCGACAAGGACAAAACGCCAAAGTGGCGGCCGGATCGTCTTGCAGACATTACGGATGAGATGGTGGACCGCTATTTCGAACCGCTCGGCGACGGCGAGCTGGAACTCGCCGATGAATATGACCTGTCCCGCGCCGCGGCCCAGGCCCGGTCGATGAGGCGCGACGGCGAATCGCCTAGCTCGTAGCCGGCAATGCCGGCGTTGAGCTTCACCTTCACCGGCGCAAAATGGCCGTCGATCGCGAATTCCGTGAAATGGATGAAGCTGATAATCCGATTGACCGCGTTTACCGCGGCGTCCGGAGGCGTATCCGGAAGAACGATCACGAATTTATGCCCGGCGTAACGGGTCGCGAGATCCTCGCCGCGAACCAGAAATCCGACGGCTTCGCCGATTTGCCGGATGATCCGGTCACCGCCGGCATAGCCCATGTATGAGTTGATTTCCTCGATATTCCTGATGGCAAATGCCGCAAGGCTGAATGTCTGGCTGGTCTTCTCCGTATCGGAAATAATCTGCGCCAAATGCTCAAGAAGGAAGCCGCGGTTATAAAGGCCGGTCAGTGCGTCGTTGGTGGCGAAATGTTTCGCAGCGGAATAAATATGGCGAAGCGTGTCGCGAAACCTCAGCTCGCGAATAAGTGTAAGAGCCCGCATTTGCAATTGAGTGGATGCCACAGGCTTCACCAGTATATCGGTAACGCCGCTGTCATAGGCATGGTTCGGACTCTCCAGAATGCTTTCTTCGGCGAGCATCAGCACGGGCATATTGAACATGCGCGAATTGCGGCGCAAATCCTCCACAAACCCTAAAGAGGGTGCGGGATTGCCGCCAGCGTCGAGCAATATCATGTCGAACCGCTCGCGCACCAGATAGTCCATCGCCGTCGAGAACGTCAGGGCGCCGACGAGGGTCGCCCTCTTGGACAAGGCGTTTTCGGCCAATCCGAAGCTTGCCGCATCGCCGAGAAAAAGAACTTTTGCATTGTTGATCTGATGAGGCGGCGTCACCGGCTCCGGTGCGTCAACACCGTATTTCGCCAATGTATTCAGCCGGCGCACGAGTTCCTCATGCATGGTATTGAGGCGGATGAGCGACTTGATCCGGTGACAAATCTGCGTGGACTGAACCGGCCCGAGCAGCAAATCATCAATGGCGCTCGCTTCGCCGTTGAGGGTTAACTCGGACGCTCCACCAACCAGCATTATGCGCATACGGCTCGCAAGGGTGCTGTTTTTGAGCGTCTGGGCAAGCGCGAGAAAGGCCCGTGGATTGCGTTGCGCTTCCGAGGACTCCATATTCAGAATGACGATATCGGGCCGCCGCCGGCCGGTCAGCTCCGCCGCGCTCTGGGTAATGTCGCCAGTGTAGCTTTCGAAGCCTTTTTGATGGAGGGCGCCGGCAATGTCATCCTGGGCCGTCTTCGAGTCACCGACTATTAGAACGCGGGCAGCGCTGGTCATTGCCGTGGGTCCCCCCATTTTACGGTCCCGATCCTTTTGAGCCCGGAAGTTTAACAATTCATTAACCAAATGCATTTGCGCGGAGTGCGCCGCGCCAACAGGCCTGTAGTGGGAAGCAGGCGCACCGGCGATTAAAGTCCCGCGATCAGCGCGTCTCTCAGGATCTGACCGCGAGCGTCACGGGGAATCTCGTCCACCAGGACAATCTGCTCAGGCACTTTGAACGAGGAGATTTGGCGCTGTTCCAGATAGGCTTTGAAAGCCGCAAGGTCGGGCGTGGCCCCCGAAGCCGGGACGGCGGCGGCGAGAATCCGCGTGCCCATGACCGGGTCGTCGATTGGCAGGGCCGCCGCGTCGTCGAATGCCTCGTAGCCGGAATAGAGCGAATCGAGCTCGGCGGCGCGCACGATCGCTCCGCCATGATAAATAAATGCCTGAGGCTGGCTGAAAGCCGCGCTCTCTCTGGCTCGCTCGCCAAGCGTGCATTCCAGTCCTGTATCGATCCAGGAATTGAGCACGTCGCGGGTGAAATGTCCGAGCGACGTCACCGTCACCGTGTTGGGCACAGCAAGGCCTCTCACCAGCAGCGAGCCGATCATCGCCGCGCCGGCGCCGTCTGACTCGCGAATCCGGCCACGCAGCCGCGTCTCCAGAAGCACCAGGCGGCCGTGCGGGCCGTCCAGCGATTGAATTTCACCAAGTTCAAGGGCGGCCGGCGCCCGGCCATTTTCGCGGCGCGAGATGATACAGGCGATGTCGTTGAGATTCAGGATGTCATGGATCGTGAAAGGGAACGATTGCGCGGCAACGGCCTCGCCGCTGCGCTGATGCGGCCAGCGGACCGAGCCGACGCGCGACAATTTCCATGCACCTGAAGTCAGGCGGCCGTCGCAGGCCAACGCGTCGGAGATGGCGGCGGGAAGGACCGTGTATGTCACCTCGTCATCAACGAGCTGGCACAGGAAATCCTCGTAGCTGAATGGATGATGCTGGCTGAGTTGCGTTCCCGACAACAGCCATGGGACGAAGAGGCCGGTGATGCCGACGATATTGGAAAGTGGATAGGGGTTTAAGAGGCGATCCTGAGTTGAGATAGCCGCGCCGAGGACATGTTGCAATCCCGCGGCGATGAGTTCGCGATGGGTCCACAGAACCGGCTTCGGCCCGGCAGGCGTTATCGTCCACGACACCAGCGTGACGTCCTCGACGTCGTTGTCGGGGAAATCCTGAAAGACATCCAGCCCGGTCGTGTAAGAGATGGTCGGGTCGAACAAATCCGAGATCGGCGTCTGACCGTCGGAAAGGTCGCGGCCGACGCCATATATGAACCGTACGGTAAGATGTCCGGCGGCGACTTCGCACATCATGTCGCCATGAGCATGGCCGGCAAACCGGTCTACCGAGACGATCCCCCTGACCGGTAGACCGGCGAAAGCCTGTTCGATTTCATGGGCCCGCCAGAGCATCGGGATCGGACAGGCGATGAGTCCGGCCCGAATGGCGCCAAGAATGATCAGGGGAAGTTCGGCCGTGTTCGGAAGCTGAATGGCGATGGCGTCGCCCGGAGCCAGACCTTGCGAAAGAAAGCGCGCCGCAATCTGATCGACAATGATCTTGGCGCTAGCATAGTCTAGGTGTCCGGGGCTACCGAGCCGCAGCTTCGCGCTCAGGGCCGGATTTGAAAGCGCGGGCTCATGGCCGTGCTGGTTGGCCCAGAAGCGCAGCAGTTCGTCAAGCGTGCGCCGCTCGTTTGCCGGCACCGACCGCGAGAATACCGGCTTTGCATTTAGCGCCTGATTTGACATCTCCCCCGCTTTGCCGCTGTGAGAGTCGCGAATGCAACCCCATTTGGACCGGCCAGCCTATCGCCGGGACGGAGTCCCAGCCTTTGGATCAATCCACCACGAATCAAGCTGGAAACCATATAATGAATGTTTCCCGGCGTGGCGTAAATGATTCCAGTGCGCCACCC
The DNA here is from genome assembly GCA_964456215.1 of uncultured Hyphomicrobiaceae bacterium. GTDB lineage: Bacteria > Pseudomonadota > Alphaproteobacteria > Rhizobiales > BFAS01 > MnTg02. The sequence goes on along the minus strand of CAYWBS010000066.1, from coordinate 909 downwards.
ACTGCCGCGGCAGATGGAATAGCGGCACGACATAGTTGCCTGAGAGCAGGACGCGATCCAACGCTCTGACGGCCGAGACGAAGTCCTCGCGGCTTTTCGCGGCGAGCAGGGCCCCGATCATGGCGTCGACGGCAGCATTATGAATTTTTGCATAGTTGTATGTGCCTTCCGTTAGCGCTGATTTAGCGCTCCAACGGAAATATTGCTCATTGCCGGGGGAAAGCGAGGCGGGCCAGCTGTTCTGGATCATGTCGAAATCAAAGGATGTCTTGCGCCGCTGATATTGGGAGGAATCGACTTGACGGATCTGCGCATCGATACCGACGCGCTTTAGCGCCCGCGCGAAACTGAGCAACAGGCGCTCCTGGGCCCGCGTCGCCGACAGGATTTCGAAGCGGAACCGCTGTCGGCTGGCCTTATGTATGAGGACCCCGTTCTTCAGCCCATAGCCGGATTGTTTCAGAAGAGCCAGCGCCTTGCGGCGGTTGGCGCGGTTGCGTCCGGTTCCGTCGCTCACCGGCATTTTGTAGGTGCCGTTCAAAATCTCCGGAGAGACCGCATCGGGAAATTGTTTCAGGAGCCGCCGCTCGGTACTGTCCGCGGGACGGCGATAGGAGGAAAGATCGGAACGGGCGAAATAGCTTTGCGTGCGGGCGTAAAGTCCGTGATAGAGGTTCTTGTTGATCCACTCGAAGTCGAAAAGCAGCGTAATGGCCCTGCGAACCCGCTTGTCGGAAAATATCGGCCGGCGTGTGTTGAAAACCAATGCCGACATTCCGGCCGGGATCGCAAGGTCAAACCCCTCCTTGACGACGCGTCCGGCTTTGGCGGCGGGGAAATCGTATGACAACGCCCACCGTCCCGGATCGGATTCCGTGCGCAAATCGACCAAGCCCTTTTTGAACGCTT